>CAJBVC010000608.1 GCA_903958915.1 uncultured beta proteobacterium | reverse complement strand
GCCTACCCTGATCAGGCATCTTGGACGGGTTCTCGACCATGATGACTTCGCCATCGGCCTTCATCACCTGATACACCACGCTCGGCGCGGTCGTGATCAGGTCCTGGTCAAACTCGCGCTCCAGCCGCTCCTGCACAATTTCCATGTGCAGCAACCCGAGAAAGCCGCAACGGAAACCGAAGCCCAGCGCCTGCGAAACTTCGGGCTCGTAATGCAGCGAAGCATCATTGAGCTTGAGCTTTTCCAGCGAGTCGCGCAGCGAGTCGTACTCGCTGGCTTCGGTGGGATACAAGCCCGCAAACACCTGGGGCTGAATTTCCTTGAACCCTGGCAAAGCCTGTGTGGCAGTGAAGGCCGCACCACCGCTACCGGGCTTTATCAAGGTGACCGTGACGCCCACCTTGGCGGCCTGCAGTTCCTTAATACCAGCGATGATGAAGCCGACCTCACCCGCCTCCAGAGCATCGCGCGGCTGCGTCGCTGGTGTAAAGACCCCCAGGTTGTCTGCGTTGTAGGTGGCTTCGGTGGCCATCATCTTGATGCGGTCTCCTTTGGCCAGACGACCGTCGACGACACGCACCAGCATCACCACACCCACATAACTGTCAAACCAGCTGTCAATGATCATGGCACGCAAGGGACCTTTGGGGTTGCCTTTGGGCGCAGGAATCCTGGCGATGATGGCCTCCAGGATTTCCTCGATGCCCATGCCCGACTTCGCAGAACAGGGAATCGCATCGGTTGCATCGATACCGATCACATCTTCAATTTCGGTACGCGCGTTCTCCGGGTCGGCGTTTGGCAGATCCATCTTGTTAAGGACCGGCACCACCTCGACACCGAGGTCGAGCGCGGTGTAACAGTTTGCAACCGTTTGCGCCTCCACCCCTTGTGAAGCATCGACGACCAGCAGCGCGCCCTCACATGCCGACAGCGAGCGACTGACTTCGTAAGAGAAGTCCACATGCCCGGGTGTGTCGATCAAATTGAGGTTGTAGACCTGCCCGTCCTGGGCCGTGTATTTGAGTGCAGCGGTCTGCGCCTTGATGGTTATCCCACGCTCTTTTTCAATATCCATGGAGTCCAGAACCTGAGCCTCCATTTCGCGTGCTTCAAGCCCGCCGCAACGCTGAATCAAACGATCGGCCAGCGTGGATTTGCCGTGATCGATGTGCGCAATGATGGAAAAATTTCTGATGTGATTCATCAACGAAAACGCTTAAGTGCTTGAATTAAAACAGGGGAGGTAAGAAAAAAGGGCGCGTCGTGTAACGACGCGCCCTGAACCAACAATCATTGGCAACTGCGAAGGTTGGAACTTCATTGTAGGCAAAAAGTTGCCGTTGCGAAGGACCAAATTTTGCATTTTTTTGTCGTTGCACGTCAGCAACAATAAATTTATTCACAGCTTATTAACAATCTTGGTGGACATCGTATGGACAACTTGTGGGCGATCTGTTGATCCGCTGTGGGCTACTTCACGGCATTCCATATCGTGGACTAATCTCAAGTCGTTATATCCATAACGATCGTCAAAGGTGCTCCATTCTAACCAAATCAAGAAATACGATCTCACGTTAGCGCTTACACACAAACCGAAGCGCCGCACTGTGCGTCGCAGTTGGGGGAGACATCTTCAATAAAAAGACCCCAAAAACCAACACTGGCTTGGGGTCATTTTCGGAAAAAACGCCTTAACGACTGACTCGGATGACGGCGTACTGTGTCCAATCGTCACGGCGGAACAGCACGTTCAGCGGTTTGCTCTTGTCGAATTTGGCCAGGATTGCGTCAAAGTCCTTGACGTTATTGACCTCGTTATTGGCCAGTGCAAGGATCACATCGCCTTCGCGCAGGCCGGCACGCGCTGCCGCCTCAGTGGCTGACTCGATGCGCACGCCGCCTTTGATCTTCAGCTCCTTGCGCTGCGCTTCCGTTAACTCACTGACCGCCAATCCGAAGACCTGCGCTGCGGACGAAGCCTTGGGTTTTTCGTCTTTAGCGGATGCCTTTGCAGAGGCCTTCTCAGGTTCTATCTCGGCGATGGTGATGGAGAGCTCTTTGGTCGCCCCGCGACGAAACACTGTGACAGTGCTCTTGTTTCCCGGCTTGGTGCTACCCACGATACGGGGCAAATCACTGGACTTGTCAATCGCCTTGCCGTCAAACTTGGTGATGATGTCACCGGCTTCGATACCGGCTTTTTCGGCAGGAGAACCGGTTTCCACGCCGCGAACCAAGGCACCAGAGGCTTTGCCCAGACCAATCGACTCCGCCACCTCTTTGCTGACCTGATCGATCTGCACACCGATGCGGCCACGCGACACTCGCCCAGAGCTGCGCAGCTGTTCACTGACCCGCACCGCCTCGTCCATGGGGATCGCGAAAGAGATGCCCATAAAGCCGCCTGAGCGGGAGTAGATCTGGCTATTGATGCCAACCACTTCACCGCGCATGTTGATCAGTGGGCCACCCGAGTTGCCTGGGTTGATCGCCACGTCGGTCTGAATGAATGGCAGGTACTCGCCGGTATCGCGTTGTTTGGCGCTGACGATGCCCGCCGTCACCGTGCTTTCCAGGCCAAACGGAGAACCAATGGCCATCACCCATTCGCCCACCCTCAATTTGCCGACATCCCCCACTTTGACCGCTGGCAATCCAGTCGCTTCAATCTTGACAACTGCGACATCCGTGCGCTTGTCGGCACCGATGATCTTGGCCTTGAACTCGCGCTTGTCAGTGAGTGTGACCAGAACTTCATCGGCACCGTCGACCACGTGGGCGTTGGTCATGATGAAACCATCAGCCGTCAACACAAAGCCGGACCCCACACCGCGAGGCTGCTCCTCTTCCTGCTGTGGACGGTTTTGTCTGGGTGCCTGGCGT
>CAJBVC010000607.1 GCA_903958915.1 uncultured beta proteobacterium | reverse complement strand
CCACGCTTCCTGGCCGTTCTTGGTCATGATGAAGGGAACCCCCATGGATTTGAGTCCCTGTTCGATCATCATGCGGGCCACGGCAGAGTCATCAGCTGCCAGCACAATCGTGCCTGGAGGCAGCTTCACGGGCGCAACCCCAGCAGTGTTTTCGCTTGCGCGTTGCTCTTCGGGCAGCACATCGCGCAGAATCTGCTCCACATCCAGCACTTGGGCCAAACGGGTGTTTTCCGCAGCGCCATCCAGGCGGGCAATGCTGGTCACCAGTCCGCCACCGCTGCCCTCTGCCGACAAAACATGCTTCCATTCCAGACGCACGATTTCGTTGACCTCCTCCACCGCAAACGCTTGCGTGGTGCGGGCAAACTCCGTCACCAGCAGAATACCCAAGCCCTTGGTGGGGCGGCACCCCACCACCATCGGCAGGTTGATGACGGTAATCATCTGACCACGAATATTGGCCACCCCCATCACCGTGGGCGGCATGTTCACCATGGCTGTTACTTCGGGCATGACCAAAATTTCGCGCACCTTGAAAACATTGATGCCAAACAACTCCCTCTTTTCGCTGTTCGCCGCCTCACCCAAACGAAACAGCAGAAGCTCAAACATGCTGTTGGCGGCCAGATTGGTCCGCTCGTCAATTTCCCGCATAGAGTTAGTGGTCATGGGTCATCCCGTATTTGAAACGTGAAAAGCTATTTGTTCGCATGGTACCGTGAACTGGCCTATTTTGGCCAGCGGATCCACACTTGAAACGGCCGGCTGAGCCGCCGCAAGCGATGCGCAAAGCCACTGGTTCAGTCCGCCGCCGCCAGTTCTCTCACAACTGCTGCCACGGAACCCGCATCTGGCAGGTGCGAAATGGCGCCTACCAGTTCGTCGCGCACCTGGGCCAACAGGGCGTCAAAGCGGCCCGCATTCACACCCAGCGCCGTGGCAAGCGTTTGTACGTGGTTGCGCTCGGCAGGACTCAGGCTGCCATCGGCATACGCGGCCATCAGGCACATCAATACAACGGTATCGGCAAACTCGGGCGTACTTCCGGCCAGGGCACCTGCATCGAACGCATGTGCGTCGGGGCGGGCCAGCACGGTGGCGGTACTGGGCATGTCGGCACTGCGCGACGTTTCGTAAAACTGGCCGATCAACGCCGCCTCGGCGGGGTGTATCCCGTCAACCAGTGCCACGGAAAGCATGGCCCGGGTGAGTTGGGTGACCTGTGTCGGGCTGAGGTTCTGGTCGTGAATGGGGTGCATGGACTGTCTCCTGGTTCAGGTGAAAATGGAATCAAACGGTGGCAAACTTGTTAGCGCACCAGCGCGCGGCGTCTGGCATCCAGCAGGTTGGCCTGAATATCGGCGACGGCCATGTCGCGGTAGCGTTTGGGCAGCATGGAGCGCCGGGAGGTTTCTGACACCGCCAGCAATTCCATGAACTCGATCATGTCGCGCTCCTGTGGCGGCATGAAGTCCAGTGCAGCGGCGTTCAGGGCCTGGGCGTTCAGCGGTTGGCCCTGGTTGCGCGCCATTTCCACTGCCAGCAGCGCCAGCGCTTCAAGGTCGGCATTCGAATAGCCCGTCAGGGTTTCGCACAGGATGAGCATTTCCTCCAGGCTGGCTGCGCAGGACTCGCCATAGCGTGACAACACGGCCTGCAGTACCTGGACGCGTTCAGAAGCTGAGTCGCAATAGAAGAATGGAATTTTGCGGTCCAGACGACCCGGACGTTTGATGTCGGAATCCAGCTTGTCGGGGCGGTTAGTCATCATCACAAACAGCACCTGGCCCCGGTTTTCGGTTTCTGCCATGAATTCCTTGAGCCGCGCTATGACGCGCGAACCGGTGCCATCGTCGCCGCCGTCACCGCCCCCAGAGCCAAAACTGCGGTCGCCTTCGTCAATAATCACGGCTATCGGGCCCATCGCCTTGACCGTGGCCAGCACGCGTTCCAGGTTGGCCTCGGTGGAGCCCACCCATTTGGAGCGAAAATTTTTCAGCGCCACGGCGGACAAACCCGCCTCTTTCAAGAACGCCTTGATGACAAAGGTTTTGCCCGACCCCATGGGACCTACGGCCAGCAGACCCATGGGGGTGAGGGTGGTTTCACCCTCCTTCAGAT
>CAJBVC010000606.1 GCA_903958915.1 uncultured beta proteobacterium | reverse complement strand
GGGCACGTGAACGGCCATCTGGTCACCGTCGAAGTCGGCGTTGAAAGCCGCGCAAACGAGCGGGTGCAACTGGATAGCCTTGCCTTCAATCAAGATCGGCTCAAACGCCTGGATTCCCAAACGGTGCAGCGTTGGCGCACGATTCAGCATCACCGGGTGTTCCTTAATGACCTCTTCAAGAATGTCCCACACTACCGGCGTGCCGGATTCGACTTCCTTCTTGGCGGCCTTGATGGTGGTCGCAATGCCCATGGCTTCCAGGCGCGCGAAGATGAACGGCTTAAAAAGCTCCAATGCCATCAGCTTCGGCAGTCCGCACTGGTGCAGCTTGAGGGTTGGGCCTACAGTAATCACGGAGCGGCCGGAGTAATCGACGCGTTTGCCCAGCAAGTTCTGGCGGAAACGACCCGATTTACCCTTGATCATGTCAGCCAGAGACTTCAAAGCGCGCTTGTTGGCGCCCGTCATCGCCTTGCCTCGACGGCCGTTGTCCAGCAAACTGTCAACTGCTTCCTGCAACATGCGCTTTTCGTTACGCGCGATGATTTCCGGTGCCTTGAGTTCCAGCAAACGGCGCAGACGGCTGTTGCGGTTGATGACGCGGCGATACAGATCGTTGAGATCGGAGGTCGCAAAGCGGCCGCCATCCAAGGGTACCAGCGGACGCAGATCCGGAGGCAGCACGGGCAGCACGTCCAGCACCATCCATTCGGGCTTGATGCCAGATTTCTTAAAAGCTTCAAGCACCTTTAACCGCTTGGCGTTCTTCTTGATTTTGAGCTCGGAGCCGGTCAGGTCATTGCGCAGCTTTTCAATGGAACCTTCAATGTCGATACTTTGCAACAGATCCTTGATGCCTTCGGCGCCCATCTTGGCCTGGAACTCGTCGCCGAATTCCTTGAACTTGGCGTCGAAGTCGTCTTCTGACATGATGCTGAACTTCTTCAACGGGGTCATGCCGGGGTCTGTGACGACATAGGCCTCGAAGTACAACACACGCTCGATATCACGCAGTGTCATGTCCAGCACCAACCCCAACCGGCTGGGCAGGGATTTCAGGAACCAGATGTGTGCGCAGGGAGCGGCCAGATCGATGTGGCCCATGCGTTCGCGGCGAACCTTGGTCTGTGTAACTTCAACGCCGCACTTCTCGCAGATCACGCCACGGTGCTTGAGGCGCTTGTACTTCCCGCACAAACATTCATAGTCCTTGATCGGTCCAAAAATCTTGGCGCAGAAAAGGCCATCCCGTTCGGGTTTAAAGGTACGGTAATTGATGGTCTCGGGCTTCTTGACCTCACCGAACGACCAGGAACGGATCTTCTCAGGGGAAGCCATGCCAATCTTGATGGCATCAAAATGCTCATCGGGCGTGAACTGCTTGAACAGGTCGAGTAATGATTTCATGTTTTAAATCCTCTTAAACAGTTCAGGAACGCTCGAGCTCAATGTCAATGCCCAAGGAACGAATTTCCTTGACCAGCACATTGAACGATTCCGGCATGCCGGCTTCAATGGAGTGCTCACCCTTGACAATGCTTTCATAAACCTTGGTGCGCCCTTGCACGTCATCGGATTTCACTGTCAACATTTCCTGCAGGGTGTACGAAGCTCCATAGGCCTCAAGCGCCCATACCTCCATCTCGCCGAAACGTTGCCCACCGAATTGCGCCTTACCGCCCAAGGGTTGCTGTGTGACCAGGCTGTACGGTCCCGTGGAGCGGGCATGCATCTTGTCATCCACCAGGTGGTGAAGTTTCAGGTAATGCATGTAGCCGACGGTAGTGGTGCGCTCAAAGGCGTCGCCACTGCGGCCGTCATACAGTTGGGCCTGCGTGCGCGCCAGCGTCAAACCCTTGGCTTGAGCGACATCTTCAGGGTACGCCAGTTGCAACATGTCGCCAATTTCCTTTTCGGTGGCGCCATCAAACACTGGGGAAGCGAACGGAACTCCATTGGTGAGCTCGGTCGCCATGTCGCGGATTTCAAGGTCCGACAGTTGCTTTAGGTCCTCTTTGCGACCAGTTCCGTTATAGATCTGCTCCAGGAAACCACGAATTTCCGTGGCGGCTGCTTCACGTTGCAGCATGTCGCCGATGCGTTGGCCAAGCCCCTTGCCAGCCCAGCCCAGATGGACCTCCAAGACCTGGCCAATGTTCATCCGTGAAGGCACTCCCAACGGGTTCAGAACGATGTCCACTGGTGTTCCGTCAGCCATGTAAGGCATGTCTTCTACCGGTGTGATCTTGGAAACAACGCCCTTGTTACCGTGACGACCGGCCATCTTGTCACCCGGCTGCAAACGACGCTTGACCGCAATGTAGACCTTGACCATCTTCAGCACACCTGCTGGTAGCTCGTCACCCTGGGTAAGTTTCTTGCGCTTTTCCTCAAACGCAAGGTCAAAACTGTGACGGGTCTGCTCCAGCGAATTCTTGATGCTTTCCATCTGGCTCGCAACGTCCTCGTCTGCGGGACGAATGTCAAACCAGTGGAACTTCTCAACCGAAGTCAGGTAGGCCTTGTCGATCTTGGTTCCCTTGGCCAGTTTGTGCGGACCGCCATTGGCTAGCTTGCCGGTCAACAGCTTTTCAATTCGATCGAACGCATCGGCTTCAACAATGCGCAATTGGTCATTGAGGTCCAGTCGGAAACGTTTGAGCTCGTCGTCAATGATCTGTTGCGCGCGGCGGTCACGGGTGATGCCCTCACGCGTGAACACCTGAACATCAATGACGGTGCCTTGCGAACCTTGATCAACGCGCAGTGAGGTGTCCTTCACATCGCTGGCCTTTTCGCCAAAGATGGCACGCAAGAGCTTCTCTTCCGGAGTCAACGTAGTCTCACCCTTGGGCGTGACCTTGCCCACCAGCGTATCGCCTGGCTGGACTTCAGCACCCACATAGATGATGCCTGACTCATCCAGTCGGTTCAGTTGCTGCTCACTCAGATTCGGAATGTCGCGCGTAATTTCTTCCGCACCCAGTTTGGTGTCGCGTGCCATCACCACGAGTTCTTCGATGTGGATGGAGGTGTAGCGGTCTTCGGCCACCACGCGTTCACTAATCAGAATCGAGTCTTCGAAGTTGTAGCCATTCCAGGGCATGAAGGCCACCAGCATGTTCTGACCAATCGCGATCTCTCCCAGATCTGTGGAAGCACCGTCAGCAATAACATCGCCCTTGGACAGTCGGTCACCCTTCTTGACGATGGGGCGCTGATGGATGTTGGTGTTTTGGTTGGAGCGCTGGTACTTGATGAGGTTGTAAATATCCACACCCACTTCACCAGCAGCCGCCTCGTTGTCGTTCACACGTACCACAATGCGGGTGGCGTCAACATAGTCGACCAGGCCCCCGCGCGTTGCAGTCACCACTGTTCCAGAATCGATGGCCGCCACACGTTCAATACCCGTTCCAACCATTGGTTTTTCAGGGCGCAAAACAGGCACCGCCTGCCGCGACATATTGGCACCCATCAGGGCACGGTTGGCGTCGTCGTGCTCTAAGAATGGAACGAGCGACGCTGCCACAGACACGATCTGCGCGGGAGACACATCCATGTACTGAACGCGCTCTGCGCCAACCAGAATCGACTCGCCTTTTTCACGCGCCGAAACCAGATCGCCCGTCAGCGTGCCATCCTTGTCCAGTGCGGCATTGGCCTGGGCAATCACGTACTTGCCTTCTTCAATGGCAGATAGGTAGTCAATTTCCATGGTGACCTTGCTGTCCACCACCCGACGGTACGGAGTCTCAATAAAGCCGTACTCGTTCAAACGCGCATACAACGCCAGCGAATTGATCAGGCCGATGTTCGGGCCTTCCGGCGTTTCAATCGGGCACACGCGCCCATAGTGGGTAACGTGAACGTCGCGCACCTCGAAGCCAGCGCGTTCACGCGTCAAACCGCCCGGGCCAAGCGCCGAGACACGGCGCTTGTGGGTAATTTCAGCCAGCGGGTTGGTCTGGTCCATGAACTGCGACAACTGTGAAGCACCAAAGAACTCTTTAAGCGCAGCAGAGATGGGTTTGCTGTTGATCAGATCGTGGGGCATGAGAGGCTCTTGCTCGGCTTGTCCCAACCGCTCTTTGACCGCTTTTTCAATTCGCGCCAAGCCCGTTCGGTATTGGTTCTCAGCCAACTCACCCACACAACGCACGCGACGGTTGCCCAAGTGGTCGATATCGTCCACTTCGCCACGGCCATTGCGCAAATCAACCAGAATCTTTACAACCGACAGAATGTCTTCATTGGTCAAAACCATCGGCCCAGTGGACTCTGGCCGACCCATCTTGGCATTGAACTTCATTCGCCCAACCCTCGACAAATCGTACGTGTCAGGGTTGTAGAACAGGCGCTGAAACAGCGCTTGGACAGCATCTTCGGTTGGCGGCTCGCCGGGGCGCATCATCCGGTAGATGGCAACGCGTGCCGCGAACTCATCGACCGTTTCGTCCGTTCGCAGGGTCTGCGAAATGTAAGCCCCCTGATCCAGTTCATTCGTGTAAATGCAGGGCAGATCCTGTATTCCGGCGGTGCGCAATTTCTTCAGCAGCGCCTCGGTCAACTCTTCATTGGCCTTGGCAACAATTTCACCGGTATCGCCATCCACCACATTGCGCGCGACGACCCGTCCAATCATGAAGTCTTCGGGAACACTGACATGGGTTGTTGCCGACTGCTCCAACTCACGTGTGTGCCGCGCCGTAACGCGCTTGTCCTTGGCCACAATCACTTTGCCGCTCTTGTCGGTAATGTCAAAGCGTGCTACCTCACCGCGCAGGCGCTCGGCGACGAATTCCATCTGCGCCCCACTGTCCATCAACCGGAAGTTGTCATTGACAAAGAAATTGGCCAGGATCGACTCGTTGTTCAAACCAATGGCCTTGAGCAGAATCGTGACAGGCATCTTGCGCCGGCGGTCCACGCGGAAATACAGCAAGTCCTTCGGGTCAAATTCAAAATCGAGCCACGAACCACGGTACGGAATGATGCGTGCCGAAAACAACAACTTGCCCGAACTATGGGTCTTGCCCTTGTCGTGTTCGAAAAACACACCAGGCGAACGGTGCAACTGCGACACAATCACCCGCTCGGTACCGTTGATGATGAAAGAGCCCTTTCCTGTCATCAAGGGCACCTCGCCCATGTAGACTTCCTGCTCCTTGACTTCCTTCACCACCTTGTTCTGCGTGGTCGACGACTCTCGGTCATAAATGATCAACTGCACCTTGGCTCGCACCGCAGATGCAAAGGTCAGGCCCCGGGTCTGGCATTCACGCACATCGAAAGCGGGCTTCGCGAGGTTGTACTCGAGGTATTTCATCTCGACAAAACCGTTGTGAGAAACGATCGGGAACGCCGCTTCAAACGCCGCCTGCAATCCCTCGACGGTCCTTTTCTTGGGCGCAACGTCCGCCTGCAAGAATGCCGTATAGGCGTCTTTTTGCATTTGCAGCAAATAGGGGATTTCAAGCACGCTGTCACGGCTACCGAAATTTTTGCGAATGCGTTTGCGTTCTGTGTATGTATAAGCCATTGGATCTCCGGGCAAAGACGAAAGGAACCAGAATAGGGGTCCTCGGCGACTGTGGCGTCAAGCATCACACCTGACATTTCTTGGCGATTGGCCACTACCAATCATTGGCGGACGACCATGCATTGCACACGGCCCGTTCCAAGGCATCTTCCGCAGTCGAGGTCAGAAGACACTTGAAAACAACGCCCCATTGGAGGTTGCTTTCAGGTGCGCTCTGAAAGCGCAAAAGGCTGGTCGAAAAACCAGCCTACCGAGTTGGGGATGGGAGTGCCGAGGCGCTTCCGCATCCCAACAGATTTACTTCAGCTCAGCTTTGGCACCGGCTTCCACCAGCTTCTTCAAAGCAGCTTCAGCGTCAGCCTTGGCAATGGCTTCCTTCACGTTCTTTGGAGCACCATCCACCAGATCCTTGGCTTCTTTCAAGCCCAGGCCGGTAATTTCGCGCACAGCCTTAATGACCGAGACCTTGTTCGCGCCTGCTTCGAGCAGAACGACATTGAACTCTGTCTTCTCTTCTACAACGGCTGCTGCGGGACCGGCTGCTGCAGGGCCTGCCATTGCGGCTGCGCTAACTCCAAATTTCTCTTCGATGGCTTTCACCAGGTCGTTGAGTTCCATGACCGTCATGCTGTCCAGCGCGGTCAAAAATGCGTCTTTATCGAATGCCATTTTGAATTTCCTAACAATATTGGTTATCTAGCCGAGACAGCGCATTACGCTGCGACAGCCTCCGCGGGGGCAGCTTCCGCTGCACCACCACCACGCTTTTCCGCCAAAGCCGCCAGCACGCGGGCCGTACGGGAAATGGGGGACTGCATCAAGCCCAGCAATTGCGCCAGCAAGACTTCCTTCGAAGGAATGCTTGCCAGTTGCTTCACGCCGTTCACGTCCAAAGCTTTGCCGCCATACGCACCAGCGCGAATCACCAACTTGTCGTTGGTCTTCGCAAACTCGGCCACCACTTTCGCGGCAGCCACTGCGTCTTCGGAAAAGCCGTAGATCAGAGGCCCGGTCATCTGGTCCGACACAACTTCAAATGCGCTACCCGCCACAGCACGGCGAGCCAAAGTGTTCTTCAAAACACTCAGGGTAACGCCTGCGCTGCGCGCGTTGTTGCGCAGTTTGGTCATGTCAGCGACCGTGATGCCGCGGTACTCCGCGATCACGAGCGTCTGAGCTTTAGCGGCGAGTCCGGTCACATCACTGACGACCGCTTCTTTCTCACTGCGATTCAGACTCAAGGTCTACTCCTTTTAAATACCCTTCAGGACTTGCACCCTTCAAGGCTCCACATTGCAGCGACCAACTGTTAGCGAAACTTTTCAATTCCATTTGCAGCGGGGTCGCCATCTGCGTTGGCTTCACGATTAAGCGCAATTGCTTGCGCACCAACGGTCTTGGATGACTCGGTTGAACTTGCGCTCGACCGACCCACCACATCAGGCTACTCTTGCGAGTCGCCTAAATTCTCACAATTACGCCGCGATAGTCTGCAGGTCCACACGGACCCCCACACCCATCGTTGATGACACAGCCACCTTTCGCAAATACACACCTTTGCTCGCAGCCGGCTTGGCTTTGTTCAATGCATCGACCAAAGCTGCCAAATTGCCCTGCAGTTGCGCGGGCTCAAACGAGCGCCGACCAATCGTCGAGTGCACGATACCGGCCTTGTCAACACGGAATTGCACCTGACCAGCCTTGGCATTACGCACAGCCGTAGCCACATCCGGCGTCACCGTACCAACCTTGGGGTTAGGCATCAATCCACGGGGACCCAGGATCTGACCCAAGGTACCAACAATACGCATGGCATCCGGTGCAGCGATGACCACATCAAATGGCATATCACCAGCCTTCACCATGGCAGCCAGATCGTCCATACCCACGATGTCCGCGCCTGCAGCCTTGGCCTCTTCAGCCTTGGCACCCTGCGCAAACACTGCTACGCGCTTGGTCTTGCCTGTGCCATTGGGCAGCACAACGGCGCCACGAACGACTTGGTCCGACTTCTTGGCATCAATACCAAGTTGCACCGCGACGTCAATCGACTCATCAAACTTGGCGGTGGCAAACTGCTTTACCAAGCCCAGCGCATCGGTCAATGCGTACAGTTTATTGCTGTCGATTTTGCCGACCTGCGTTTTTTGTTTTTTAGTGAGTTTGGACATTTATACGCCCTCCACATTCACGCCCATGGAACGGGCCGAGCCAGCGATGGTGCGCACGGCTGCATCCAGATCAGCAGCCGTCATGTCTTTCATTTTTGTCTTGGCGATTTCTTCGAGCTGCGCCCGTGTGATCTTGCCAACCTTGTCCATGTGCGGACGGGCAGAACCCTTGTCCAACTTGATGGCCTTCTTGATCAGCACCGTTGCGGGCGGCGTCTTGATGATGAAGGTAAAGCTCTTGTCAGCAAAAGCTGTGATAACCACAGGCAACGGCAGACCTGGCTCCACACCCTGGGTCTGTGCATTGAATGCCTTGCAGAACTCCATGATGTTGAGGCCACGCTGACCCAACGCGGGGCCAATAGGGGGGGATGGATTGGCTTTACCAGCTGGTACTTGCAGCTTGATGAAACCAACGATTTTCTTCGCCATGATTTCTCCTTACGGGTGCTATCGCTTTGGAACCGAATCATTCGGCCCGCGGCTCCCCGGGGTTAACGACTCTTTACTCACTGTTCGCACCGAGTCGGAAAATACGAACTTCTAATCAGTTGGGGTCAGAGCACATCGCTGCGCGAGTGGTCTGACCCGCGAAATCACGTTTTCTCTATCTGCGAGAACTCCAACTCCACTGGAGTGGAGCGTCCGAAAATAGTGACAGAAACGCGGACCTTGCTCTTCTCGTAATTCACATCTTCAACCGAACCATTGAAGTCGGTAAAAGGACCATCCTTGACCCGCACATACTCGCCCACCACGAACTCGACCTTGTGGCGCGGCTTTTCGGTGCCCTCTTGCATCTGGTTGACAATCTTCAGCACCTCGGCTTCAGAAATCGGAGCCGGGCGATTCTTAGCCCCGCCCACAAAACCTGTGACCTTGTTGGTGTGCTTGACCAAATGCCAGGTGTCATCGTCCATGATCATTTCGACGAGCACGTAACCAGGGAAGAACTTGCGCTCGGTGGTCTTCTTCTGGCCATTCTTGACTTCAACCACTTCCTCCATGGGCACCAGGATGCGACCAAACTTGTCCTGCATGCCGGTACGAACGATGCGCTCACGAATATTGCGCTCGACCGCCTTTTCCATTCCGGAATAAGCGTGCACCACATACCAGCGCAAGTCCGGGTTCACCGGGGCAGCAGCAACGACTTCTGCTGCGGGATTTTCTACAACATCGGTCATTATTTTTTCCACCCCAAAATCAAATCGTAGAAAACCCACTCCAGCGTCTTGTCCGTAAGC
>CAJBVC010000605.1 GCA_903958915.1 uncultured beta proteobacterium | reverse complement strand
GCATTTTTACCAGGAGTCCAAGGTATGACAGTGGCAGTAGCCCCATGGGTGGATCGCATTCGTGCCGCGGCCGCAGATCACAGACCGCTGCGCATTCGGGGCGGTGGCAGCAAGGATTTTTATGGCCGGCATTTAGAGGGCGAACTGCTTGAAACTGCCGGGCTCTCCGGCGTGCAGAGCTATGAACCCAGTGAGCTGGTGGTCACGGTGGGCGCCGGCACCCCGTTGACTGATTTGGAGGCGTTACTAGCTGACAAGGGTCAGTGCCTGCCGTTTGAGCCGCCGCACTTCACCTGGTCCGGGGCGCGTGCCGCCACCGTGGGAGGCGTGGTGGCCAGCGCTCTGGCCGGGCCCGCGCGTGCCAGTGTGGGCGGTGTGCGGGACTACGTGCTCGGGGTCCAGATGATTAACGGTAAGGGTGAACACCTGACCTTTGGCGGGCAGGTCATGAAGAATGTGGCCGGTTATGACGTCTCGCGATTGATGGTGGGGTCCATGGGAACCCTGGGCCTGCTGACCGAAGTTTCGCTCAAGGTCTTGCCAGTGGCGCCCGCCGAGGCCACCCTGTGCTTTGAGTTGCCACAAGCCCAGGCACTGGAGCAACTCCACACCTGGGGCGGGCAACCGCTGCCACTCAATGCCAGCTGCTGGGTGCGCGATGACACCCCCGTGGGTGGCGCCCGGGATTTGCTGTTTGTGCGGCTGCGCGGTGCTGTGGCTGCGGTGCAGGCTGCGTGCAGGAAGATGCTGGCCGAGCAGAGTGGCTACTGCATGGACAACGCCCTGGCCCAGCCCGACTGGGCGCTGTGTCGCAACCAGCAGTTGCCTTTCTTTTTGCAAACGCCGTCGAGCGAGCGTGTTTTATGGCGCGTGAGCGTGGCGCAGACCGCGCCGGTGCTGGATCTTCCCTGGGCGCAACTGGTGGAGTGGCATGGTGGCCTGCGCTGGTTGTGGGCCCCCCGCAGTGCAGCGCAGCAGCTCTCGGAACTGGCGCGCGAATACGGCGGACACGCTACGCTTTTTGTAGCTGGTCACGCTTGTTCTGCGGGCGCTGAGGGCACATTTGCCTCAAAGAATGCGGCCGAGCTGGCGATCGAGGCGCGGCTCAAAGCCAGCTTCGATCCGCACGGTGTTTTCAATCCCGGCCGACTGAGCGCGGCGTACTGAGGCAGCACGGCCATGCAAACCCAACTCTCCCCCGAGTACCAGAACAGCCGTGATGGCCGCGCCGCCGAAGCCATTTTGCGCAAGTGCGTGCATTGTGGTTTTTGTACGGCGACTTGTCCAAGCTACCAGATCCTGGGTGACGAACTTGACAGCCCGCGCGGCCGCATTTACCTGTTGAAGCAGGTGCTGGAAGGTGCGCAGCCCACCCGCAAGACCCAGCTGCATCTGGACCGCTGCCTCACCTGCCGTAACTGCGAAACCACCTGCCCCAGCGGGGTGGACTACGGACACCTGATCGACATCGGTCGTAAGCTGGTCGACGCCAAGGTGCCGCGCCCCGCCAGTGAGGCAGCCGTACGCTGGGCCTTGAAGGAGGGCATTCCGTCACCTCTGTTTGGTCCGGCCATGCAGCTCGGACAACTGGTGCGGCCCCTGTTGCCCGCAAGCCTGAAAGCCAAGGTGCCTGCGCCGCAGGATGCGGGCCTGTGGCCCACACGCACCCATGCCCGCAAAGTGCTCATGCTCGCCGGCTGTGTGCAGCCCTCGATGGCGCCCAATATCAACAGCGCTACGGCACGCGTGCTCGATGCGGCGGGCATCCAGACCCTGATGGCTCCCAAGGCGGGTTGTTGCGGCGCGGTGAAGTT
>CAJBVC010000604.1 GCA_903958915.1 uncultured beta proteobacterium | reverse complement strand
CCCACGAAGGCGCGCAGGATGCATCGGCGCAAATCGGTCTGCACCTGGGCCACAGCGGTCTCATCGACTGCACTGGCCGGATAACAGTACCCCGGCCAGCAGGCTGGCGTTTTTGATGGAGCAGCATGGCCTGCGCCAAACACTGGCACTGGCGCGGCGCTTCTCCGTACCCATGGAAGCACTGGTCGCGTAAAGACCCGATTTGCCCGAGCGCCTGAGTCTTACCCTGGAACAGTTTGCCGCACGCTCGGGTTTCCCGGGCACTGTCGGGTTTTTTTCCGTTTCCAAATCATTTGTGTCTAGGCGCGACGCCGCAGGCAGTGCTGACGCACGACAAGGCAAAGCAACAACGACACGGATGATTTGGAAATGGAATTATTCTCGTGCCCAGACGTAGTCGCCGTATTCCCAGCGCCAGGGCATTCCTGTCGGTCCCAGCAATGCCTTCACAATTTCCGGGAACAGGGGTTCTGCCCTGACATCGTTGGACAAGATCACCACGCAGCGCTTGCCGGCTTCCAGGCACAGCCAAGTATTTCCCGTCGAGTCGTTGTGCCCACCCTTCTGAAATCCGGGGCCTTGCGGGCCAGAAAAAGTAACGACGCCCAGGCCGGCGGCCAATCCCGGATGCCGCTGATGTGCGGGCGCTTCAGGCTGTAGTGAGGGGAACTGCGATGCGCTGGTAATCGTCAACTGTGCGCGTGTGAGCTCAGCGCGGGATACCTGGCTCAATCCTTCGCCCTGTACATACGCTGCGGCGAACTTGGCAAAGTCTGCGATGGTAGTGTCCATGGAGCCTGCAGCACGGGTCTTGCTGCGCTCATCGTGCGGCACGGTCTTTCCAGACTCTGTCCAACCATCGGCCAGGTTGCGGGCAAAGTCAGAGCGCCACATCATGCTTGTGGTGGCCATGCCAAAACGGTCAAAAACGCGCTGCTGCATCTCCCGTCCCACGTCCAGTCCCAGCCCCTTTTCGATGACGAACTGCAGCAGGATCAGTCCATCGCCAGAGTAGGCATAGCGGCTGCCCGGCTCAAAATGAAACTTGAGCTTGCCATCGGGTTCCAGGAAGCCGAAGTTCGAAAAGCCCGCACTGTGTGTGAGCAAGATGCGCGGTGTCAGCTTGCGCCAGCGCTCATCACCGGCCAGATGCTGCCAGGCTGCGTACTTTCGCGCCTCATTGTCATACTCTGGCAGAGGCTTGGGGAGGTAGTTGGCGATGGACGTGTCCAGACTTAACTTGCCTTCTTCCACCAGCTGCATCACGGTGTAGGCAAAGACCGCTTTGGTCAGGGATGCACCGTACATCACCGTATCGATGGTCAGAGGTTCCCCCTTGGCATTGCGCAGTCCCCAGGTTTTGACCTGCGTGACTTTGCCGTTGTCAATGGTGGCTATCGCCAGACCTTGTGCATGGGTTCGCGCGAGGCCCGCTTGTACCAGTGCGTCGAGTGCCGGTGGCGTGGCATCCCCCGCAAACGCTGATAGGGCGCTCAAGGCGATGACGGATGCAATGACAAAGTTGTGCATACAAGTTCTGTGATAGCGCACGAAGCTCTTCCATTGTGGATGGGATCACCTCATTTTGCATGGTGAGCCGGAAAGACCATGATCTGCCGTGCGTTGAGCGTTGAAGCTCTGCAGCGCCCTTAAAAATGCAACCTGCATTTCACTTTTTCAGTCGATTTGAATATTGTGGAAATAGTGCATTCAATAGAGACAGATGAAGTTCGGCGATGCACAAGGGAACTCCTGATCGCCTGGAGTTGAAACAACCCTATTCCGCACCGCAATGGATGGAATTTGGGGTAGTTATGAAAGCACTGTGCACTGACGTTTTGCGATGGATGTTTCATCCATTTACGCGTCAAGCAGTGTGTCCTAACCGCACGGCACCTGCCATGGTGTGCGGGTTTTTGCTCAGCACAGCGGTGCCAGATTCAATCGATCTGATGCATCGGATCATCGCCGCAGCCCTTGAATATGGACGGTGCGGGCTACGTTTCCACACCGAAGATTCAGGAAAGATGGTGACTGCGACCGAATCGGCGCAGACCACTACATGTCCAACGCAAGCGGGCAAATCCTGCTGGCGAACACTCTTTTTCAACTAAACGCCGCGCGCGCCCCATCATGAAAACTCCTGCGCCCAATTTCTCCACTCTCAGCCCATTGTTGAAACGTCTTTTTACAACAACGATCTTCGCATCTCTCACTCTCTCCTGTCCCGTACCGGCACACGAACTGGAGTTTCGGCAGGTCGAAAATCTAACTGTGTCCGGTATGGCACACCTGATTCCGAATTCGCCGGCGAGCAAGGGGCGCGTCTATTTTAAAAAAAGGGCAATCGCAGACATTGACTTGACGATAGTAACTATCACCGCGCTGAAACCAAGAAAGATTTTTGAACTCTACGAACCCGAAATTGTTGTGGACTTCTGCTTGCAGGATCTCGCTCGCAAGAACCGCGGTGAGTTCGTCCTGGCCTTGGAAGATCCTCGAAGATGGCCATAGGCGCTCTGCGACGTTTGGCAGTTGGTTGAGCGACTGCCTTGCGTAATGCGCTACTTATTTTGTAGCGCATCCGTTTTCCAATAGCTTCCGCTGAGCATCGCCCGCCGCTTCTCCTGATCGAACTTTTCGATGGCGTAGCGCAGCATGGTGCGGGGCATGGCCGCGTGGTGCCGGGCCAGGAACGCATCGAGCACCGTCGCGTTGCGGTTGCCCACTTCGCGCAGCATCCAGCCGCAGGCCTTGTGCATCAGGTCCTGCTTGTCGTTCAATGACTTTTCAACGAGTTGCAATGTCTCGGTGAAATCGTTGTTGCGGATGAAGGCAAAGGTG
>CAJBVC010000603.1 GCA_903958915.1 uncultured beta proteobacterium | reverse complement strand
TCTCAAGGCCGCAGTAGCAGGGTTCGGGCAGCCCGCTGCGAAAGGTGTTAGTAACCAAGCGCAAGGCACCGTAGAAGACCTGGATGCTGCGGCGGGAACGGTCACCGTTCACCACGCCCCGGTAGCCAGCCTCAATTGGCCTGCGATGACCATGGAATTTCAGGTGGCCAATGCATCCTTGTTAAAGAGCCTGAAGCCTGGCGCCAAGGTCTCCATAGAGTTTGTTGAGCGCAAACCGGGTGAATGGGTCATCACCAGTGTGAAGTCCGCCGATCCGCACACAGGTCATTGAGGCGAAAGAAAGCATGCTGGCCAATATCATTGACTGGTCGGGCAGGAACCGGTTTCTTGTTCTGCTCGCCACACTCTTTGTTGTCATCGGAGGTGTCTTTGCGGTCCTCAGAACACCGATTGATGCACTCCCCGACCTGTCGGATGTACAGGTTATCGTCTATACCGAGTACCCTGGGCAGGCACCACAGGTGGTCGAAGACCAGGTGACGTACCCGCTGACAACAGCCATGCTGTCGGTGCCGAACTCCAGGGTGGTACGCGGATTCTCTTTCTTCGGTGCATCCTTCGTCTACATCATTTTCGAAGACGGCACCGACATCTATTGGGCCCGCTCGCGTGTGCTGGAGTACCTCAATTTCGCCTCCGGTCGCATGCCCAAAGGGGTTACCCCTCAAATTGGCCCGGATGCTACTGGGGTAGGCTGGGTCTACCAGTATGCATTGGTAGCCAAAGACAAGACGCTCGCCGAGCTGCGTTCAATTCAGGACTGGTATGTTCGCTACCAGTTGAGCAAAGCACACGGTGTTGCCGAAGTTGCATCGATTGGTGGTTTCGTACAAACCTACCAGGTCACGGTGGACCCGGTGAAACTGCGTTCCTACGGCATTCCCCTGATGAAAGTTGCCCAGGTGATACGCGACTCCAACCGCGATGTCGGAGGGCGCGCAGTGGAAATGGCAGAGACCGAATACATGGTGCGCGGCAAAGGTTACCTGCGTGGCAAGGGCGACATAGAACTGCTGGTGGTGAAGAGTGACAAGGGGACGCCGGTTCTGATTCGTGACATCGCATGGGTAGAACTGGTAGCTGATGAGCGGCGCGGCGTGACCGAGCTCAATGGCGAAGGCGAAGTGGTTTCCGGCATTGCCATGGCACGCTACGGGCAGAATGCTCTGGAAGTCATTCACGCCCTCAAATCAAAAATAGAGGAAATTGCACCCGGATTGCCGCCAGGTGTCACGGTGCAAACCGTGTACGACCGCTCCGAGCTGATTCACCGCGCCATTGAATCGCTGAAAGTCACATTGATAGAAGAGTCGCTCATCGTGGCGGCGGTGTGTGTGGTTTTCCTCCTGCACGTACGCAGTGCATTGGTGGCCATACTGATGCTGCCGGTAGGCATCCTGATGTCCTTCATTGCGATGCGCTTGCTGGGCATGAACTCCAATCTGATGAGCCTGGGAGGCATTGCCATCGCCATCGGCGCCATGATCGATGCAGCCATTGTCATGATCGAGAATGCCCACAAACATCTGGAGCGGCTCCCAGAGAAACATTCCACCAACGACCGCGTTGAATCCATGCTGACGGCCTGCAAGGAAGTGGGGCCCGCTTTGTTCTTCTCACTGCTCATCATTACCGTGTCATTCTTGCCGGTGTTCAGTCTCGAAGGTCAGGAAGGACGACTGTTTTCACCGCTCGCCTTCACCAAGACTTTCGCCATGGCCAGCGCAGCTATTTTGTCTGTGACACTGGTGCCGGTACTGATGATGCTGTTCATCCGCGGCAAGATCATGCCCGAGACCAGGAATCCGGTAAACCGTTTCCTGATCTGGGTCTATCGCCCGATCATCTCAGGTGTAATGCGCTGGAAGAAGACCACCGTGTTGCTGGCACTCATTGCTCTGGGTGCGACGTACTACCCAGCCTCCCAACTCGGGGCTGAGTTCATGCCCACGCTCAATGAGGGATCTTTGCTTTATATGCCCACGTCGCTTCCCGGTATGTCGATTACCAAAGCGGCCGAACTCATGCAGACGCAGAACAAGATCATCAAGAGTTTTCCCGAGGTGTCCTCGGTGTACGGCAAAGCTGGTCGTGCCAATACGGCAACCGATCCGGCTCCAACGGAGATGTTTGAGACTGTGATCAATCTCAAGCCAGAGGACGAATGGCGCCCAGGTCTCACCACAGACAAGCTGATTGCCGAACTGGACAAGGCGCTGCAATTCCCGGGCGTGGCCAATGCCTGGACCATGCCCATCAAGGCGCGCATCGACATGCTCTCCACCGGCATTCGCACTCCCATCGGCATCAAGGTTTTTGGCAAGAACCTTGAAGAAATGGAGCAGTTGGCCAAGGAAATCGAGGCGGTCGTGAAGAAGGTTCCAGGTACCACCAGCGCCTTTGCCGAACGCATTACCGGTGGCTTCTACCTCGACATCGAACCGGATCGAGAGCAACTGGCCCGTTACGGCCTGGGGGTGGGCGACTTGCAGGATGTCATAGGTACCGCCCTGGGGGGTGAAATGGTCACCACCACGGTGGAAGGGAGGGAACGCTACGGTGTCACTGTGCGTTATCCGCGCGAACTGCGTTCCGATCCCGAGCAGATTGCGCGCCAAGTGCTGATCCCTACGATGGACGGCGCAATGGTCCCGCTGGGACAAGTGGCCAAGGTCGTCATCGCCAAGGGAACACCGGGCATCCGCACGGAGAACGGGCTTCTGTCTGCTTACATCTATGTGGACATTCGGGATCGTGACATCGGTGGGTACGTCGCGGATGCCAAGAAAGCGGTGGCTGAACAGGTCAAGTTTCCTTCGGGCTACTACGTCACCTGGAGTGGCCAGTTCGAGAACATGGAGCGCGCCATTGAAAAAATGAAAGTCGTCATTCCGGTCACCCTGCTGATCATTTTCTTGTTGCTCTACCTCAACTTCCGTCGCATTACCGAGACCTTGATCGTGATGCTGTCGGTACCCTTCGCACTCGTCGGTGGCGTATGGCTGATGTGGTGGCTGGGCTACAACATGTCGGTGGCAGTAGCGGTCGGATTCATTGCGCTGGCCGGCGTTGCTGCGGAGACCGGCGTCATCATGTTGATCTATCTGGATCACGCATGGGAAGACGTCAAATCCAAATGCCGCGCTGAAGGGCGCCCACCCAATAAAGCGGACCTTTACGCAGCAGTCATGGAGGGTGCCGTGGAACGCGTACGTCCAAAGATGATGACCGTTGTTGCCATCATGGCGGGCTTGCTGCCCATCATGTGGGGAACTGGCACGGGTTCCGAAGTGATGAGCCGCATCGCGGCGCCGATGGTCGGAGGAATGCTCTCCAGCACGGTTCTGACACTCGCCGTAATTCCCGCCATTTATGCGATGGTCAAGCAGTGGGAACTCGGGAAAGATGCCGACCACGCGTAGGGGTCCTTGAACTTCAGTCATGACGCGCTGAAACTTTGCGGCGGCCAATGGCGACCGCACGACCTGCGCCGCACGGGCGCGAGCGCCATGGCCGAACTAGGCGCGCTGCCCGACGTGATCGAAAAGTGCCTGGACCACACCGAAGAAAACAAGATGAAGCACATTTACCTCCACGCCACCTGCGAAGGCCCCATGCGCGATGCGTGGCGGCTGTGGGGCGAACGGC
This sequence comes from uncultured beta proteobacterium, assembly GCA_903958915.1. Taxonomy (GTDB): domain Bacteria; phylum Pseudomonadota; class Gammaproteobacteria; order Burkholderiales; family Burkholderiaceae_C; genus Allorhodoferax. The sequence goes on along the minus strand of CAJBVC010000603.1, from coordinate 2,237 downwards.
TGGACTTGCTGGCCAACAAACCGGCCAATGTAGTGACGTTGCGGGCGGCTTGATGCAATTTTTTGCCATTCCAGTTAAACTAAGTGCTACATCCTTGGACTTGATTGGGCATTAACGGGACAAACCATGCACATCTCTACACTCCGCGCCGCTGGTGGCTCCATCGCCGTGACCATTCCGCAGTCCCTGGCCAAATCCACCGGCTTGCACCCTGGCGACAAGGTGAGTTTTGAATTTGACGCCGGGCGTTTGATCATTTCGCCGATCAGTCGGCGCAAGTACAGCTTGCAAGAGCTATTGGCTATGCAAGGCGACGAACCGCTGGTGATCGACAAGGACTGGGACAACATGCCCGCCGTTGGCCAAGAGGTTCCTGTTTGAGTCGCAAGGTTTGGCAGCGCGGTGACATTGTGGTCACCAGTTTCGACCCCACGCTGGGCCAGGAGCAACAAGGCCGCAGGCCCGGCATTGTGGTGACGCACGCCGATTTGAACCGCCTGGGCATGATTGGAGTTTGCCCTATCACGCAAGGCGGCATGGGCGCACGCAATGCCGGTTTGTCGGTCAGCCTCATGGGCACCGGCACGCAGACGCACGGCGTGGTTCTGGTGCACCAGTTCAGGATGATTGACCCGTCACAACGCGGTTTGACCCTGATTGAGCAAGCGCCGGACGATTTGGCAGAAGAAGTGCGGGCGCGGGTGGCTGCGATGCTGGATTGATTCGACAAACACAACAACTTCGAGACGCGCCGTCAAACCAACTCCCCGACACCTTTGCGGTAGCTGACCAACCCCTTGCGCAGCACTTTTTATATTCCAAAAAGGCCGATAGGCATCGTAGAACGTGCGCAAGCAGCTATTAAAACAGTAGCAGTTGGATGCGAATACGCCATCTCCCGCTTTTCTCGCGGTTGGGACAATGGACGATTTTGGAGCCACCAAGAAGAAAGACGTACATCTGACAGAACAGCCTTTGGCGCTCTGTTAACCGTTCTTTGCACATTTTCATATTATGAAATATTAGCCGATTAACCAACTATTTTCAAGTCGATCAGAGGCCATTCAACGACCCACCGCTAGGCTGAATCCGCTCAAGCACTGGATACATCGTGCGATTAACCGTATGATTAAGAATCTTTTTACCAATGCCCCAGGAGCCTGCCGTGTCCCACATTAGCGCAAACGACCTTAAAACCAAAGGCATCTCTGCCATTGAATTCGCCCTGAGCACCGCACCAGAGGCAATTGTGTCTGTGCGTGGCAAAGACAAGTTTGTGGTGATGGACATGGCGCAGTACCACTACCTGCGCGAATGCGAGTTGGACGCCGCGCTGGCCCAGACCCGCGCTGACCTGGCCGCAGGCCGTGCGGTGCAAGAGTCGCCTGAGGCCCACCTGGCGCGGCTGGCCGCGATGTAATGCCGTTTGCTCTGGTCTTCACCGAACAGTACAACCGCCGGGCGGCACGATTCCTAAAGCGCCACCCGGAGCTGCGCCAACATTACCTCAAGACCCTGCAGGTATTGGAGGCTAATCCAGCACACCCGTCGCTGCGGCTTCACCCCTTGCACGGTAAGCTGGATGGCTTGCATGCAGTGTCTATCAATCTGTCGTACCGCATCACGCTGGAGCTGTTGATTCAAGATGGTCAGATCATCCCGGTGAATGTCGGCGATCACGATGCGCTGTATTGATTTGCTATTTTATTGATAGCTTGTCGCGCATATTCCACGGTGGTTATGACATCGAAATCAAGGTGCGACCAGCGGCGGAGCCGGTGGGGCAATTGATGTTGGCGTTTGGGTAACCCGCAGCCAGCCAGCGTGTTCGGAGGTACCACGCGCCAGACGTCCATTCCAAGTGGTCTATCGCCGTTGGCGCAATAGACTCCGCCAAGTCGCCGTCGCGCTATCGTGACGGGCCGACACCCGCGTCTTTAGGTGGCTCAAAGGCTTTCAGAGCCAAATCACCCGTAAACTCGCCTGAAATAGAAAATGACCGGCACAGTGCGCAGGAGGATCACATCGCCAATTCCATTGAAGCCCCCACGTTCGAACAAACCTCCAAAAATATCGACGACATCTTGCACAAAGACGCAGACTGACGGCCCGCTAGTGCCACAAAGAAGAAAGGACCCAGCCCCTTTCGAAGCTAAGTCCTTGATTCATATGGTCGGTGTGAAAGGATTCGAACCTTCGACCCCTTGCACCCCATGCAAGTGCGCTACCAGGCTGCG
>CAJBVC010000602.1 GCA_903958915.1 uncultured beta proteobacterium | reverse complement strand
TTTCGACCAGCACACCGAAGATCGGCATCTTCAACATGATGCGGTCCATCACGCGCTGCATCTTCTTGTTGCGCTGCCAGGCTTGCATGAAAAAGTAGACCCCGCCGAAAATGCCACCAAAGATCAGGTACCAAAACTTTATAAAGAACTCGCTCATGGCCATCACTATCAGGGTTGGTGCCGGTAATTCGCCGCCGAATGATGTAAAGACCTCTTTGAACGATGGGATCACAAAAATCATGATCACCGCAACCACTACAAATGCGACGATTAGCACCGTAATCGGGTACATCAAGGCCGACTTGATCTTGGATTTGATCGCCTCGGTTTTCTCCATGTAAACCGCCAATCGATCCAGCAATTGGTCCAAAATACCGGCCGATTCGCCAGCTTCCACCAGATTGCAGTAGAGGTTGTCAAAGTACAGCGGGAACTTGCGGAAAGCAACGCTCAGAGACGTGCCAGTCTCCACATCGGTACGAATGTCGTTCAGGAGTTTTGTCACGCTGGGATTGGGATTGCCGCGTCCGACAATATCAAACGCTTGCAGCAAGGGCACGCCTGCCTTCATCATGGTGGCCAATTGCCGCGTAAAGATAGCCAAGTCTTTCGGCTTGATCGACTTTCCCGAGCGCATCCGGCGCTTCTTGATCTTGGTTGGTGTGACCCCTTGGCGCCGCAGAGACGCCTTGACCTGGTTCTCGCCAGCGGCGCGAATCTCCCCGCGCACCTGTTTTCCATTGCGATCTTTACCTTCCCATTCAAAAACGGCATCGTTTGAGTTGGTTGATTTGGCGGTTGCCATAGAGTTCCCAGCCTCCTGTTATTCGTTGGTCACTGCGAGCACTTCCTCCAACGAGGTCATGCCCAGCTTTACCTTATTCAATCCGGATTGTCGCAAGGAGCGTACACCTTCCGACTCAGCCTGCTTTGCAATGTCAAGCGCGCTGCCATCCGCAAGAATAATGTGTTGTAGTGCCTCCGTGATAGGCATCACTTGGTAAATGCCCACCCGCCCTTTATAACCATTGTTGCAAGCGGAGCAACCGACGGGTCGATATGGCTTCCAGTTGCCTTCAATTTCCTTCGCTGCAAACCCTGCACTCAGCAGGGCTTCGCGTGGAATCTCGGTAGTCTCCTTGCAATTGATACACAGGCGTCGTGCCAACCGTTGGGCGGTGATCAAAATCACACTGGATGCGATATTGAAGGGCGCAATTCCCATGTTGCGCATGCGCGTCAACGTTGCAGGCGCATCGTTGGTGTGTAAAGTGGACAGCACCAGGTGTCCGGTTTGTGCGGCCTTGATGGATATGTCCGCGGTCTCGAGATCTCGAATCTCGCCCACCATGATGATGTCTGGATCTTGTCGCAAAAAAGACTTGAGGGCCGCAGCAAAAGTCAAACCCGCTTTTTCGTTCACATTGACCTGATTGACACCAGGCAGGTTAATTTCAGAGGGGTCCTCTGCTGTGGAGATATTGACTCCGGGCTGGTTCAACAAGTTGAGACAGGTGTACAGGGACACCGTCTTTCCCGAGCCGGTGGGGCCGGTCACCAGAATCATGCCATACGGACGCCCAATCGCTTTGAGCAGGCGCTCTTTTTCTTCTGGCTCGTAACCGAGTGCATCAATACCCAGCTTCGCGCTACTCGGATCGAGAATCCGGATCACAATCTTTTCGCCAAACAATGTCGGCAATGTGCTCACCCGAAAGTCGATGACCCGGTCGGGACCCACTTTGAGTTTCATCCGTCCGTCTTGCGGCACCCGTTTCTCGGAAATGTCCATGCGCGAAATTACCTTGATGCGCGATGCCAGTTTTTCCTTGATCGCCACGGGAGGAGAGGCGATCTCGCGCAACTCCCCATCAATGCGAAACCGAACACGATAGGTGTGCTCATACGGTTCAAAATGCAAATCAGAAGCCCGCATACTGAAGGCATCCATGAGCATTTTGTGCAAGAACCGCACGACCGGCGCATCTTCAACTTCGGCGACATTGGCCTGGGCACTGTCCGAGGATATCTCCGATGCCGTGGCATCAAACTCAAAGTCATCGCCGATGATGTCTTCCATCGCCTCGGTCGCCGTGGTCGTATGTTGCTCGACCAATTTGGACAATTTGTCGTACTCGGCGATCACCCAATCGACCCCCATCTGGGTCGAGAACTTGATTTTTTCTGCGGCGGCCTGGTCTGACGGGTCTGCAGTGGCGACCATGAGCCGGTTGTTGCGTTTACTCAACACAATCAGCCGGTACGAACTGCAAATTTTCGCGTCGAGCAGGCCTTTGGGCAGCCGTTGCGAGTCGATGGCATCCAGATCGAGCAAGGGGGCCGCGTACGCTATTGAGAGGGTATGGGCCAGATCCAGGGCAGAAACAGCACCAGAACCCACAAGCTCCGCTATGAAGCTATTCTTCGTCGAAAGCGCTTTTTTATAGATTTCTTCGGCGGATTTTTGCCCCAATTTGCCAGCGGCGACCAGCGCCCGACCCAGCCCGGGAAGTGCAATGGTGGGTGAATCTCGCGAAACGGAATCCGTGGCTGCCATGGCCCCAAAAAGTAGTTCTGTACAAACGGTTTAGCTGGATGCGAACATGTGCGCGATCCAAATTGTTGCTCGGATAGCCCACAATACCCCCAGCTTTACGGTCCCAAGCTTAGCACGCTAGCCTCGATTTTGGATCACGTCGGCATGTGATAGCCTTGCGCGCATTGAATTTCCGGTACGCTGAAACCATGACAAACAACGACTCTCCCAACTCTGCCCAAGTGATTCCTGTGGTGATGTGCGGCGGCAGTGGGACACGTTTATGGCCGTTGTCCCGAAAAGCGCTGCCAAAGCAGTTCGTACCTTTGGTAAACGGCAAAAGCCTGCTTCAGCTGACTTTGGAGCGTGCCCGGTTGCTCGGTGCGCGGCAGATGATTGTTGCCAGCGAAGAGCACCGCTTTCTAGTCCATGAATGTGCAGTTGCTGCTGCAATCGAAGCCACGATTCTGCTCGAACCGGTAGCACGCAATACCGCAGCAGCGATGGTGGCTGCGGCGCTCAATGCGGCTCCAGAGGCGCTCTTGCTGTTCTTGCCCGCGGACCACCATATTCCTGATGCCAAGGCGTTTGCGGACACGATTGTGTCAGGGATTGCCGCCGCACGGGCCGGCTCGATTGTCACCTTTGGGGTGCTACCCACATTTCCGAGCACCGCCTATGGCTATATTCAACAAGGGGACCTATTGCAAGGGCAGGGGGGCGCACACGCCGTGCATAAATTCATTGAGAAACCTGATGCACCGCGCGCTCAGCAGATCATTCTGGCCGGTGGACACTACTGGAATGCGGGAATCTTTCTGATCGAGGCGCGTGCGCTGATCGCAGCGATGCAAGCCCACGCGCCCGACATTCTAGCGAGTTGTCAGCAGGCTGTGACCGAACAATCAACGGATGGCAGTTTTCGTCGCCTGGCGGCGTCGGCATTCAGCAGTTGCCGCTCGGAAAGCATTGACTACGCAGTCATGGAAAAAGCCAGCAACGTGGTGGTACTGCCTTTTGCTGCGGC
>CAJBVC010000601.1 GCA_903958915.1 uncultured beta proteobacterium | reverse complement strand
TCTTACGGAGGCGTTTGAGGCCGGACACACCACCGCAAATGGACGCTTCGTACGAAACGTTTATGAGCGCTGCATCGAGGTGCAGGCGGAAAGAGTATCAAGAGAAAACGTGATGGGCGATGGCCTTTGCGTGCTCACCCTTCCAGACATCACTGCCGCCATAGACGAGATACTCTCGGAACAGTATGCGCTGGATGCAGTCTTGACCACGAATTCTCCACTACCCATACGCGAAACCCGGCAATTGCATTGAACCCACGATCATTGAATGGTAGGAGCACACCGCTGCCACTGCACAGTTGCACCTGCTTTGACCATTATTGAAATCGTGCGCGAACCCAGTTCACCAGACTTATGGGGCTGAAGGGCTTTGTAAAGTAGGCATCGGCACCGAACCGATAGGCTTCGTCCTTGTCTGCCTGCTGACCGCGCGCGCTGATCACGGCCACAAACGTGTCCATGCAGCGCCGATCGGACTTGATTGCATCGAGCACCTGCAAGCCATCGAGCTTTCCAGGCATCATGACATCGAGCAGGACCACTCTGGGATTGTGGTGAAGTACCGCATTGAGTGCGTCGACCCCGTTGTCAGCATCGAGAATCTCAAACTCTCGCCCCAGTGCGATATGGAGCAGTTGGCGAACATCAAAATGGTCATCGACGACTAGTACTTGATTCATGGTGTCGGCACTTTCCTGGAGCAATATGCATCAACGCGCTACGCTCATCGTCCGAAATATTCGCTTCGGATTTTTGACTCGGCATAAGCGCCGCGAGGTCAAGCGCAAACACCGTCGCCTGCTGATTGACAGCGCACGTTTCGCACTCTTTGTTTCGTTCGTTGGCTGGACTTCCGGTAGGTAGCTGCACAATGAAAGACTCAATGGATACGGTTGTATCCAGATCGCTCTGCTCGATCCCGTGGACGGTGAGCAGTCCACCGTGCAACTCCACGATGCGTCGCGCCAGTGGTACACGGATCGAATTCTGCAGGCGTACCGCCCGCCCCAATGGGACCCCCGGCGGTGCTCGGAATGCATGCCCTTGTTCCAGGGCAACGGCAGATCCAGCGGTTATGGAAACATAACCACCACTTTGCCCTACCCTCAAGACGATACGACTACTGCTTGGGGCACCCTCCTCCATACACTCCAGGAGTCCCAAAAACGCACTCACCATCCATCTTGAATTGCCGTAGATGTACCCAATTTTGTCAGCTGACTCGGCTGCCGGGGCGTTGATTCCATAGGCGCAATGGCGGTCTGGAATGAGGCCAATGGCCTCCTTCAAAAGCTCTAGCACTGATAGACGTTCTCCTGGAAACATGGAGCCTGATTGGGCGATCCGCGCTAACTCGTCCATTGACGAGAACATGTCGCGCAAATGCTGCGAATGCCTGCCAACGCGAAGCAAATCGGCCGCGCTGATTCCATCCTGGACTGCTTCGAGTTCTCGAACCAGATCGTTCAATTCATGCCGAATTTCGTCGCTAATGAGGTCGGAAACACTGTTCGCATGCCAGTCCGTGGTGCCGAGCGTCCCGGTCCCTCGAATCGGGGTAAACAGCAGCAGGAATCCATTGCTGCCGTTACGGCACAGTGTTACCTCACAGGCCCTGGTCACCGGATCCGATTTCGGAAAAGGATGGACTGAAACGGGCACTTCAATTTTGGCACCGATGGCCAGTTCAACCATGTCAGCGATCGCCCTCGCTGCCAGGGCAGCGGAGGCGAGCCACGGCTTGGCAGCGCGGTTGAAGTCCGAGATTTGACCGTGACAATCGAGCAAGATTACGCCGTCACTCAACTTCTCCAGACTATCTGAATCCATTGCACAAAGCATCAACGACCTCCTGCCGAGCACATGATCCAGACTAACAGCATTCTGCGAAACCATGCTTCAGCATTTGGCCCATGTTAGGAGTCGCCTGGCCAATGCGCAACACTCCGAAGAAAGTGAAACATAGAGTTCAGTTTCGTGTCATGGATTTGGAAGTCATAAGAATTGGACCGACCCAAGAGATGGCCCGACCATCAACGCACTTATGTCGTTCGTGTATGAGAATGTTGAACCTGGTGCAACCGTCCGCACTGATGGGTCACCTATCTACGCGCCACACTCACTGCGGGCTGACTCTGCACCCCATACACGCCGCGCACCGCAAAATTCGCTCCTGAACACCAAGCTCTGGTGGTGAACCTGGTACCTGGGCTGGAAAATCGGGCGTGTCCACGGGTTGAGGGAGTTTCAACGGTGCGATACTTGGCCCCATGCGGTTGAAACGCCTATGAGCCACTGCAGTGGTTGGTGCGGTATATCCCCCCATCAGATACGACATACGTTGTCCTTCATCTGCAAAGTCATGTTTCGTCCCTGTTTCAAGGAACTCCAGTGAGTCAAGTCGCGGCCAATATCCCGTCGAACTCTTCCGTACTGGAGGGTGAGGCCAAAGTGAATCCCTGGGATGTAGCAAACAGGCGTTTAAGCCTCGCGCTGGTCATCCTGCTGGCGTTCATCTTGGCGCGTCAGTTCTTTGTTCCTGAGGCCATTCGATGGACTGCGACAGCACGACTGCTGGTCTTTGTGGTTTGGGTGATCTGCTTTCTGGAGTTTGTCTCTTTTAGCCAGTGGACCAGGCTAAAGGTGCCGAACCTGTTGCTGCCGGTCATTGGCACCACGTTCGCGTTGTTGGCAATGGCATGGATAAGTCCCACGGTATTCATGTGGGTCATCCTTACCATCTTCATCACATTCATGCGCGTGCCATTCAAATGGGCGTTGACCGCGGGAATAGCTGTCGTGGTCGCTGCACAGACCATTGCCTTGATCATCTGGAGAGTTGAAACCGAACTGCTTGTTCGCATCTCGAGCAGTGGCTATTTTTCGCTCGTTCTGTTTGGCATGTTCTTTCATGCAAGCAAACAGACGCGACGTCAGCTCGATCGCACGGTTGACATTCTGGGGGCAAGTCTTGAATCGATGGGCCAAGGCTACCTGCTGGTCAATTCTCATGGACATGTGGTAACTTTTAACAAGCACGCCCTTGAGATGCTCGATCTGCCCGTCACACTGATGGCGTCCAAGCCAACACTGTCTGATATCGCAAAATTCCAAGCCAAGCGCGGGGACTTCGGCGTTGGATTTTCTGCACTGCAACCCATGGCCGCGGCCCACATGAAGGCGTTGTCAGAGGGGTCGCCCGTGGCTGGCCGCAAGCAATTCACCCTGAGGACGGTCAACGGGCGGTACCTGGATATTCAAATCCATCCGACATCGTCGGGTTACCTTGTCAAGACACTGACGGATATCACCGAATATGAGGTGTCCAAAGCAAGGGCGGAGGCCGCCTCCGATTCGAAAAGTCAATTTCTGGCGAATATGAGCCACGAAATACGCACGCCGATGAACGCCATCATTGGACTGACGCACATGCTGCAGCGTGGCAATCCCAGGCTGGATCAGTCTGAGCGACTCAACAAGATCGACGAGGCCGCCGAGCACTTGCTGTCGGTAATCAACGACATCCTTGATTTCTCCAAGATTGAGGCTGGAAAAATGGAGTTGGATTTCTCCGATTTTGATCCGGAGCGTGTCGTTGAAGGTGTCTGCAATATCTTGCAGGAGAAAGTTGCTTCAAAAGGGATTGAACTCGTCATTGATCTGCGCCGTTTGCCTGCGGCCCTCCACGGAGACGGCATGCGTCTTGGTCAAATCCTACTCAACCTGGTGAGCAATGCGGTGAAGTTCACGGAAGCGGGGACGATCCTGATTCGAGGTTGGGTAGACCGTGCTGCCGACGTGGGTATGCGGGTGCGTTTTGAGGTCACTGACACGGGCATCGGATTGACCGAACACCAACAGGCGAAACTATTCAAGCCATTTGAACAGGCAGATGTATCCACAACGCGCAAGTACGGCGGAACGGGGCTGGGTCTGGCCATTTGTCACCGCATGGTGGTGATGATGCAAGGTGAGATTGGTGTCAAGAGCCAGCCCGGAGCAGGCAGTACGTTTTGGCTGGAGATCCCCTTTGGGTTTGGCGTACCGACACGTTGCGTTCAGGAGCAACCAGTCGAGACGCGCGGGATGCGTGCATTGCTGCTGGAGCAGCTTCCCGAAACGCGGGAGGCACTCACAGACATGCTTGAAACGCAGGGAATGCAGGTAACCGTCGGTGTTGATGCGCAGGGCGTAGTCGAAATGGTTCGAGCTGCCGATGCAGCGGGCGCATCGTATGACATCCTGTTGGTCGAGCACTCGGGTGATTGCGATGGGCTTCAACTGGGGCGGCGGTTGTCGACATTGCCGATCAAACGCCATCCGGCGCGCCTGTTACTCACAAGTTACGGCGAGCAACCGACCCAGAGTCAACTGCACGATGCAGGCTATAGCGAGGTGCTGCAAAAGCCCTTGACGCCGTCGCGCATCTTGGAGCCGATTCAGGCAGCTATCTCGGGCAAGCGCACGGATCAAGTGCCCAGATTCGCAGGCAGCGCGGAGGTCGAATTGCGTCGCAGGGGCGGTGGATTGGTGCTCCTGGTGGAAGACAATGCCATCAATCAGATGATTGCGCTGGATCTGCTGCGGGGTGTCGGAATACATGCGGATGTTGCCGAGAACGGCGAAATTGCCGTGGAAAAGGCGCGCAACAACGCCTATGCACTGATCCTTATGGACATGCAAATGCCTGTCATGGACGGGCTGGAGGCAACCGCCGCCATACGCAAGATTCCCGGTAGGGAGCAGGTGCCCATATTGGCGATGACAGCAAATGCCTTCGCGGAGGATCGGGAAGCGTGTGCCAGGGCTGGCATGAACGACCACATTGCAAAGCCCGTGAGGCCAGAACTGTTGTATGCGGCGCTTCTAACCTGGCTTGCACAGGGACCGGTGCCTCAAATGCAAGCCGCACCAAGTTCCGACAATTCAGCAACGATGGTGTCCTCTGTCGGGGACTTTGACGACGCTGGTATGTCGGCTGATATACAACTATCAAAATTGAAGGCTGTCGCGGGCTTGAACGTAGACGATGGGATGGCCAACGTGGGTGACTCCGACCTTTATCGGCAGCTTTTGGGCCTGGTGGTGGAGAGTACAGATGCCGCTGAGTTGTGCGAGTCACTGGCAAGAGCAGAGATCCCGATCGCAATCCGGTCAGCACATTCTTTGCGAGGTGTCGCCAGTACTTTAGGACTTACCGGAATTGCGGAACTAGCGGGTCAGGTAGAAACCGAGTTAAAGAGTTGCAAACAAGGTGTGGATCTTTCGGGCATTTCGGTGGCTGCAAAAAGTCTCGAGTCGGAATTCCAGACACTTGCGAAAGCGATCAAGAGCGCGTTGTGAAGTGTTGACTGGCCCACTCAAAGCGGGGCAAACTGGGCTTGCCAAGCGCTACGAGAAAAGCTTGTCGCACTACGCTGTGATTCCAGTTTCAACCCCGATTGCGGCATTGGCCGCGCAGCTGCGTGCCCAATACCGACTGAAGCTGCCGGACGCGATTCAATTGGCAACGGCCTTGGACATCGGTGCTGCTGCATTTGTAACCCATGACCGTGATTTCTCCCAGGTCACCGGGGTCAATATCCTGATGGGCGACCCAGGGCATTCAACTTAATTGCTCCACCCCTGCCGTACCGCCAGTTGGCGCAAGCGTTGTTGCACCAGATCGAAGCGGAACTCCTGCAGCAGGCGGCCGGTCTGCGCCATCTCTTCTGCCAATGCGGTGCCCGCCAACGCCT
>CAJBVC010000600.1 GCA_903958915.1 uncultured beta proteobacterium | reverse complement strand
GTTTGACAAGATCGATCCGGGCGTCCGCAACGGCACCATCAACCCCTTTGGCAGCAGCTCCCAGGCCGGGCTGGACTACATCAATACGGCCAAAGTGCTCGACGAAGCGCGCAAGTCCCAGGGCGTGACCGAAGGCGTTGATGGCAAGCTCACCACCGTCATCGGCAAGCTCGCCGGTGGCGATGTGGGGCTGGCCATTGGTGGCGAGACCCGTCGTGAAACGACCAGTTTCACGCCGTCGGCGCTGCTGGTGTCCAACAACATTGCGGGCGACCGCGACAGTACCGGATCGTCACCGCCGCTCAAGGCAAGCAGCGAGAGCCGCACCGTGACAGGACTGTTTGCTGAAGTCGTAGCGCCCGTCAGCAAGGAACTCGAGCTGCAGTTTGCCATCCGCACGGACGACTACAGTGGCGTAGGCAGCACCACCAATCCCAAGATTGGCGCCAAGTGGCAGCCCAGCAAATCGGCCTTGTTTCGGGCATCGGCCGGCACCGGTTTTCGTGCCCCTTCGTTGCACGATCTCAACGGCGCCACCACCTACGGCACCGCATCGAGCTTCCTGACCGATCCCCAGTGCGTCAAGGACGGGCTTGACAGCATTGACGGCTGCACCGACCAGTGGCCGGTGGAGCGGCGTAGCAACTCCAAGCTCAAGCCGGAAAAGTCACAGCAGTTCTCGCTAGGCTCGGTGATCGAGGTCAGCAAGAATTTCACACTGGGCGTGGACTACTGGAATATTGCCAAGTCCGATGTGATCAGCACCGTGGGTGAGCAGGTCATCATGGACAACTATGCCAAGTACAACGGCAACCTGATCGAGCGTGATGGCGACGGCTTCATCACCAACATCGTGCTGCAAAAGCAGAACCAGGGCAGCCTGAAGACCTCCGGTTTCGACGTCAACCTCGATTGGCGTGGTGACAGCTCTGCGGCCGGGCGCTTCAGTGCCAGCCTGAATGGCACCCTGATCCTCAACTACGACCGCCAGTTTGGCAGCGACACGGCCTACCTGAGCAACCTGGGGACATTTCTGAACGACCAGGTGATTCAGAAGTGGCGCCACAAGCTGTCCTTCGGCTGGGACATGGGGCCGATGGGGCTGACACTTTCCAATACCTACCTGTCGGGCTACCGCGACCAGAACACCACCTACGACCCGGTCAGCAACAGTTTGCTCGCAGCACGTGATGTAGAACCCTACTCGCTGTGGGACCTCGCCGGCAGCTACGCGTTGAGCAAGTCACTGAAGTTGCGTGGTGGCATTCTGAACTTGCTCGATACCAACCCGCCGTTCTCCAACCAGGCCTACTACTTCCTGGCCGGGTTTGACCCAACCTATACCGACACACGGGGACGCAGCGCCTATGTCAGCCTGAACTATTCATTCCGGTAGGTTCCCGCCAGCGGTCTGAACGTTCAAGCTAAAAAGGCCGCTAACGCACGTGGATGGTGCGTGAGCAGCTTCCAAATTCATAGCATCAGGAGATTGTTTTGCTGTACGGTTATCTCCCCGCCATTTTTGAAGGCCTGGGTCTGACGCTGCGCGTCAGTGCCTTGTCCCTGGCGATTGCCTGCGTGTTTGGCTTGCTGGGTGCCAGCGCCAAGCTGTCGCAGTCGCGCACGGCCCGCTGGGGAGCGGAGGTCTACACGACGCTGGTGCGTGGCATGCCCGAACTGGTACTGATGCTGTTAATTTTCTATGGCGGCCAGATTGGCCTCAATGCACTGGCCGATGCGCAGGGCTGGGGCTACATCGACATACCGCCGTTTTGGGCTGGTGTGCTGACGATTGGCTTCATCTTCGGCGCCTACCTGACGGAAACTTTCCGCGGCGCGATTCTGGCCGTACCCAAGGGCCAGGCCGAAGCGGGTCTGGCCTATGCGCTGTCGCCCCGCCTGGTGCTGTGGCGCATTGTGCTGCCCCAAATGGTGCGGCACGCGATTCCCGGTTTTGCCAACAACTGGCTCATCATGATCAAGGCCTCGGCCCTGGTCTCCGTCATCGGGCTGGACGACATGGTGCATCGGGCCGGCCTGGCCGCTGCCAGTACGCGCGCCCCGTTTACTTTCTACATGGCGGTGGCGCTGATCTACCTGACGCTGACCAGCGTGTCCATTTTCCTGCTGTCGCGCCTGGAAGCGCGCTACAGCCTGGGCGTTAGAACGGTGCAATTCTGATGGAGTGGCAAGTCGTCCTTGACAGCCTGCCGTTGTACGTGGGCGGATTGCGTACCACGCTGGTGTTGCTGGGCATCAGTCTGGCAAGCTCCTTTGTGCTGGCCGTGCCGTTGGCAGTAGCGCGGGTGTCACCGCGGTTCTGGGTATCGCGCCCGGTATGGTTCTTTACCTATGTGCTGCGTGGAACCCCCTTGCTGGTGCAACTTTTCATCATCTACCACGGGCTAGCGCAGTTTGAGGCGGTGCGCGAGAGCGTGGCCTGGGTGCTGCTCAAGAATGCCTGGTTTTGCGCCTGGCTGGCGTTCACCCTAAACTCCACCGCCTACACCACCGAAATATTTGCCGGAGCCCTCAAGGCCACGTCGGTGGGCGAGATCGAGGCGGCACGCAGCTACGGACTCCACGGCATCAAGCTCTACACCCAGATCCTGCTACCCAGCGCGCTGCGTCGTGCCTTGCCTCAGTACAGCAACGAAGTGGTCGGGTTGATGCACGCCACCGCCATTGCCAGCACCGTCACGCTCGTGGATATCACCCGCGTTGCACGCGATGTCAATGCCACCTACCTGCTGGTGACGGAGTCATTCGGCGTGGCCGCAGTCATCTATTTCGTCCTGACTTTCAGCCTGGTGGGTCTTTTCAAACTGCTCGAGCGACGCTTCTTGCGCCACCTCCAGCCACAGAAAAACCTGCCCGTACCACGCTGACCCCCCCAACCCGCCATGAAAAAAGAAACGATCGAACTCCAGCACCCCGCGCCAGGCTCCCACCTCAGCTTGCAGGTGCAGCGCTTTGGTACCGTCGGGGCGCGCCCCAAGGTCTACCTACAGGGCGCCTTGCATGCCGACGAGGTGCCCGCGATCCTGGTCACCCAGCAACTCTCCGCGCTGTTCAGCACGCTGGAGGAGCAAGGAGCGATTCAGGGAGAGATTGTGCTTGTGCCGTTTGCCAATCCGATTGGTCTGGCCCAGCACAGCCTGGGTCAGCACCAGGGTCGCTTTGACCTGCGCGATGGGGGCAACTTCAACCGCGGCTATGCTGAACTGGCGGCCAAAGTGGTGGATACCTTGCGCAGTACTCTGACACAGGATGCACAGGCCAACACGTTGCTGATCCGCAGCGCGCTCAAGTCAGCCGCCGACGCCCTGGTGGCGGTGAACACCACACAGGACCTCAAAAACACCTTG
>CAJBVC010000599.1 GCA_903958915.1 uncultured beta proteobacterium | reverse complement strand
GGGTTGCAGCAAGGTGCACCTGTTCACCGTCGTAACGAAAGATAGCGGAAACCTGGCTGCCACACAGTTGCACCGCGTGTCGCAGGATGGTTTGAAAGACCGGTGTCACGTCGTCCGGTGATGCGCTGATGACGCGAAGGATGTCACTGGTGGCTGTTTGCTGTTCCAATGCCTTCTTGGTATCGTTGAACAAGCGCGCGTTCTGGATGGCTATAGCCGCCTGGTCGGCAAAAGTTTTCAGCAGCTCAATTTCAGCTTCGCTGAAAGGTCGTGGCGGAGAGCGCAGCACATCAATGGTGCCAAGTCCCTTGCCTTCCCACAGCATCGGTGCTATCAGCCCCGAACCGCTGCCAAACCGCTTTGCCATGGCGCGCACTGTGTCAGGCGTATCGGCGTCGTGCAGTGTGTCCCGGAAATGAAGGACAGACCTTTCAAGGATCGCCTTGCCTTGCAAAGAGCGTTTCAGGAGCGTTGGAAAGAAGGGTTTGAAAGCGTCCTGCATCTCGGGGGTGTAGCCGCGCATCGCCTTCATATGGAGTAGGCCATGCTCATCGACCAGCGTGATGCCAATCGCGTGACCGCCAAAAATGCGTTCTGAGCTTTCCGCTATTTTTTCAAACACCGGCTGCGCATCGGCCACCGATTGACTGATCACGGCCAGGACTTCGCTGCTGGCTTTCTGTCGCTCCAGCGCTTCTTTCATCTCTTTGTTGATCCGCTCCATTTGCCATCGGTTGATCGACAAGGCAACCATGACGATCAAGATGATGCTCATCAGGTTGAGCGCGCTCATCGTGTGCAAGAACGCAATCGGCAGCGGGCTGACAGCTGCCACCACCGGTTCAAGGTAGGCTGCAGCAAAAAGCCCTGCAACACAAAACGCCAAGGCGATGCGCGCGTGCAGCCAGCCGATGGTGAGCGTGCACAGGATCGGTGGTGCCAGGCTCAGCACAATGATGTGGCTGGAGCCGGCAAAGCCACCCAGCGCGTAATGGTTCGCCCAAATCCAGCACATCGCTGCGGCGTTGACCAAGGAAATTAGAAGCGAGTAAATGCGGGACTGGCGCAGTAGCGCCAGAACGGTGATGTAGATGCATGCCAATGCTGCACTGTTATAGGCAACTTGTGTCTGCCCAAGGTACCCGTAGATCAAGCCATATTGGACGATCGAAGGCAGGGTTAACACGCCCGTGATGACGCCGATGGCTTTGCGTAGTCGCCGGTCGGCTGAATCGTCCGGCAGGCTTGCGAAATCGCCGACTCTCTTAAACAATTGCTCCAGGGTTCCGGCCATGCCTTTGGTTCCAGAGTTAGACCAGGCCAAGATTGACCAAACTCTGTGCCATGGCTGGAGCTGATTCCTCCACGCCAATGAAGTTGATCCCCAGCACTTTGCGCGTGCGGCTGTTGTCGAGCAGGAGTTCCCGACCCAGGTCGGGCAGTATGCTGCGCGCTGCCGGGTCCACCAGCGCCACCAGGTGGATCATGAAGTTAGGCAGCTCAAAACCGGGCACTTTGCTGGCCCGGCTGCCCAAACGCGCCTTGATCGGGCGCATCATGTCCAGGAACCACGCAGCCTCCGACACGCCTACATAGCGACCCCCGCTGGGCTCGGATGTCTCCAGTGCCAGGCGGTGCATTTTGGCAACGTCGCGCACGTCGACCACGCCAAACGAAAGCTTGGGGCAGCCCGGGTACTTGCCGCGCAAGAACATCTGGATCACTTCGGCCGAGCCGCCCATATCGCGGTCGAGCAGGGGTCCGAGTACCAGGCCGGGGTTGATGCTGGCGTAGTGCATGGCGGGCTTTTCCTTTGCCATGAAGTCGCGCGCAGCCCGCTCAGACAGTGTTTTGGAGCGTGTGTAGCTGGTGACACCCGGACCATCGAGCTGGGTCCAGTCGTCTTCGGTGAATGGAGTGGTACGGTCTTTGGGATGACCGTACATGATTGCGGCCATGGAAGACGTTTGCACAAAACGCTTCACCCCGGATGCGGTTGCCGCTTTCAACACGCGCAGGGTACCCTCTACG
>CAJBVC010000598.1 GCA_903958915.1 uncultured beta proteobacterium | reverse complement strand
TGATCCTGGCACAAGTCGTTATCTTCTTGCTGGGCTGGCCGCTGGAGTGGACCGAGATCATCGTGATCTTTATGCCAATTTTTATTCCGCTGCTGCCGCACTTTGGCATTGATCCCCTGTTCTTCGGGCTGCTGGTGGCACTCAACCTGCAAACAGCATTCCTCAGCCCGCCGGTCGCGATGGCCGCGTTCTATCTGAAAGGCGTGAGCCCGCCGCACGTGACGCTGAATCAGATTTTTGCCGGCATGCTGCCGTTTATGGCGATTCAGGTGTTTGCGATTTTCCTGCTGTACCAGTTTCCGGCTATTGGCATGTGGCTGCCAGAGATGCTGTACAAGTAATGGGCGAAGTGCCAAGGTGCACAGTTTGCATCTTGGCGCCCTCGACAGGAATCGAACCTGTATCTGAGTCTTAGGAGGACCCCGTTCTATCCATTGAACTACGACGGCAAATAGCGAAACTGACCTGTATTCTAGGGCCAGACTTGTCCTGATTATTTGGTCAGCTGGCGCATCGCTTCTTCCAGGCCGCGCAATGTGAGTGGGTACATGCGTTGCTGCACCAGTTGCTGGATGACGCTGATACTCTGGCGGTATTGCCAAACGCCTTGTGGCTCGGGGTTGATCCAGGCAAACTTCGGGAAGGCGCTGGTCAGACGCGCAATCCACTCGGCGCCCGCTTCCTCGTTGTTGTACTCCACACTGCCGCCGGGCTGCAGAATCTCATAAGGGCTCATGGTCGCGTCGCCCACGAAGATCAACTTGTAGTCCTTGTTGTACTTGCGGATGATGTCCCATGTGGCAAACTTCTCGGCGAAGCGGCGCCGGTTGTTCTTCCACATGAAGTCATAGACACAATTGTGGAAATAGTAGAACTCCAGATGCTTGAACTCGGTTTTTGTCGCACTGAAGAGTTCTTCCACGCGTGTGATGTGGTCGTCCATGGTGCCGCCCACGTCCATCAGCAGCAGCACCTTCACATTGTTATGGCGCTCCGGGCGCATCTTGATGTCGAGGTAGCCCGCATTGGCAGCCGTCTTGCTGATAGTTTCGTCCAGATCCAGTTCATCTTCGTGGCCCTCGCGTGCAAACTTGCGCAGGCGACGCAACGCCACCTTGATGTTGCGTGTGCCGAGTTCCTGGGTGTCGTCGTAATCTTTATAGGCGCGCTGGTCCCACACCTTGACGGCGCTTCGGTTGCGCCCCTTGTCCTGGCCGATGCGAATGCCCTGGGGGTTCTGTCCGTAGGCGCCAAAGGGTGAAGTGCCACCGGTGCCGATCCATTTGCTGCCACCTTCGTGGCGCTCCTTCTGCTCTTCAAAACGCTTCTTGAGCGTTTCCATCAATTCGTCCCAGCCCATCTTCTGGATCTTCGCCAGTTCTTCGGGACTGAGGTTGAGTTCGAGGTTCTTGCGCAGCCACTCCAGCGGGATGTCTTTGGTGAAGTCGGCCACCATTTCCACTCCCTTGAAGTACGCGGCAAAGGCACGGTCAAACTTGTCGTAGTGCTTCTCGTCCTTCACCAGTGCCGTGCGGCTCAGGTAGTAAAAGTCATCAATCTTGTAGCCACTGGGCTCACTATCGTCATCGGGGGATGGCATATTGGGGCCGACGACGCCCTTCTGCAAGGCTTCCAGCAGCGTCAGGTATTCCTTCACCGAAACCGGTAACTTGGCGGAACGCAGCGTGTAGAAAAAGTCGAGCAGCATGATCGTTTTACCGAACTTTGTCCAAGGAATAGAGCAACTGGGCCTTTGCCTCGGGCCACTCACCGGCACGCATGCTGTACATCACGGTGTCGCGGATGGTTCCGTCACGACGCAGTGCATGGCCGCGAATCACGCCATCCTTTTTGGCGCCGAGGCGTTCAATGGCGGCTTGCGATGCAAAGTTGAAGTTATCGGTACGCCAGCCCACCACGTGGCAGCCCAATGTCTCGAACGCATGGGTCAGCAACAGCATCTTGCAGGTGGTGTTGACGTGGCTGCGCTGTACCGACTGGGCGTACCAGGTCCAGCCAATCTCCACCCTCTTCAC
>CAJBVC010000597.1 GCA_903958915.1 uncultured beta proteobacterium | reverse complement strand
TTTTGGAACCTACGTGCCACCAGAACTTGTGGATGAAATGGTGAAAGACCCGGACAGCTACTCGATGAAAGCTGCCAACAGGGAGTTGACGGTCATGTTCTGCGATATGCGCGGCTTTACAAAGATGTCGGAGCGCATGGAGCCAATACAGTTACAGGAGTTGCTCAACGGAGTGTTTAGCCGTTTGACAAGTATCATCCGCAGCAATCGGGGCACAATCGATAAGTACATGGGTGATTGTGTGATGGCCTTTTGGGGCGCCCCCGTCGAAACCACTGAGCACGCCCATTTGGCGGTAAAGTCTGCCATGGAGATGGCCAACGCCGTCCAGGATATCAATCAGGAGCACCGCGAGCGCGGCCTCCCTGATATCGGCATCGGCATCGGGCTGAACACGGGATCCATGTGTGTTGGTGACATGGGGTCCAACATTCGCCGCAGTTACACCGTCATTGGCGATGCAGTTAACCTCGGATCGCGGCTTGAGGGTCTTTCTAAAGTGTACGGCGTGGAAACGGTTGTCAGCGAGTCGACCAAACTGCTGGCGCCCGAAATTGCCTGGCAAGAACTTGATTTGGTGCGCGTCAAGGGGAAAGAACTGGCAGTCGCAATATTTTGGCCAGTGGCAACATTGGAGACATTGAGTCCGGAGGCAAACAGCGAACTCAAAACCTGGAGCAACTTTCTTAAGTCGTATCGTGCACAGGATTGGGACCAGGCTGACGTCCAATTACTGAACTTGCTACGAATGAATCCCAAAAAATATCTGTACCAAGTTTACGCAGAGCGAGTAGCCTCGATGCGTCTGCTGCCGTTTGACCCAGAATGGGACGGCGCAACCAATTTCGAAACAAAATGAGGCGAATCCCGTGAAAGTACGTGTGCTTGGATGTTCCGGCGCGATCGCCAAGGATTGCAAAACTACGTCTTTTCTCATCGACGGAGAGATTTTGGTTGATGCAGGCACCGGTGTGGGTGATCTTACGCTTGATGAGATGCGAGCCGTCAACGCCGTACTTCTGAGTCACTCCCATTTGGACCATATCGCAGCACTTCCGTTAATGGTCGACTCCACAGCGGCCACGCGAACCGAGCCTTTGAAGGTTTATGCACTGGCAGGCACCATCGCAGCGCTGAAGACCCATATTTTCAACAACATCATCTGGCCCGATTTCACCTGCATTCCATCGCCCCAAGCCCCATTTATCACCCTTGAAGAGATTCGGGTTGGACAGACCATTCGATTGAAAAATAAGCTGGTGGAAGTGCTTCCCGCGGTGCACACCGTGCCAGCAGCAGGTTTCGCCATAACGGCCGGCAATGGTTGCTGGGTGTTTACGGGCGACACCGAGCGCAACCCGACGCTCTGGGCGCGACTCAATCAACTGAATGTGGCGATGTTGGTGATTGAAACCGCGTTTAGCAATCGTGAAAAAGACCTTGCCCGGCGCAGTCTGCATCTCTCGCCCAATGTATTGGCCAATGAGCTTGACTGTATTGCCAAGGGCAAAAACTACCCCATCTACATCACGCATACCAAGCCCGCTGAGACAGAGTTGATCATGGCCGAGATACAGCGATTCGACCAGACGCAGCCGTTTGGACCGAACGTGACCCATGATATTCGGTGGCTTCGCGTGGGGCAGGAGTTTGACCTATGAGTGCAGTGATGTCCGCTGCCAATCCTGCGCCCACATCGGAAACAGCATTTTTCGAATCCCAAAAATTGCCTGCAGACAAGCGGGGAATGACTTTTGAGGCGTTGTTTTATAGGCAATTGCACCATGTTACTGCCCGT
Source organism: uncultured beta proteobacterium (assembly GCA_903958915.1). GTDB lineage: Bacteria > Pseudomonadota > Gammaproteobacteria > Burkholderiales > Burkholderiaceae_C > Allorhodoferax. The sequence continues at coordinate 794 of CAJBVC010000597.1, read as the reverse complement.
ATACACGATACCGAGAACGTCACGCAGATCATGTTGGAGGCCAGCCAGGACATCTGCAAACTGCTCAATGCAGATCGCCTCACTTTGTATGTTGTTAACGAAGATCAGTCGGCCATTGTTTCCAAGATTAAGACCGGGCTCAACAGCAGCAGCGATCTCAAGTTGCCCATTTCCCCCCAAAGCATCGCTGGGTATGTGGCATACAGCCGAAAGTCGCTGAATCTGGCCGATGTCTATGACGACGAGTCGCTCAAGCAGATCCACCCGTCCCTCACATTTCTGAAAGTAGTTGACAAACGCTCTGGCTACCGCACCCGGCAAATGTTGGTTGCGCCCATTCTGGATGGCAACACGTTGCATGGGGTCCTGCAGGTCATCAACAACAAAAGTGATGAGCCATTCGGGGACTTGGAGGTGGATGGTGTTGCCGAATTGTGCAAGACGTTGGCAACGGCCATTCGGCAGAGGGTCAACAGCGCTGCTCCTCTCAAAAAGGCAACCAAGTACGATGGCTTGGTGCAGGATGGCCTTCTGACCGAGGATGAACTCAACCAGTGCATCACCGACGCTCGAAGTGAAGGCAAGGCGGTTGAGCATCTGCTCATGGCCAGCTTCAAGGTCAAGCCGGCGCAAATTGGCCCTTCACTTTCCAAGTTTTTTGGCGTGCCCTATGAGCCACTCAACCCTGGGCGAATTCGCTCGGAGATGTTGCATGGCGCACTGAAGCGAGAGTTCATTATTGAGCAAGGCTGGATTCCCCTTGAAGAATCACCCGAGGGTTTGGTCATCATGTG
>CAJBVC010000596.1 GCA_903958915.1 uncultured beta proteobacterium | reverse complement strand
TGCCGGTGCTCAGCATGCATCCCGAGCAACAGTCCCGCTACCGGTTGCGCCGTTCAAAACGTGATGACCACCTTTGTACATCAGAGGTAGGGGCTCTTTGCCTGGCCCTTGCAGGCGAGCAGCGCGCAGCGGACACACTGGAGGCCTACCTTGATGTGTTTACCAATCACTACTTGAATGCAAAACTGTCTGTTCCGCCAGATTTTGACGATGCAGCGCATCGGCGTCTGCATACATTGACTTGGACTCGAGATTTTTTTCGACCCACACCCACTTGATCTTCCCTTGCCTCGAAGAGTGCAGGTTTTGCGTAGGTGGTGTTTGTTAAATCCAGCAATGGGGCCTATAGTGCTGTTTCCGACCCCGATTCTGAAAGTATCGAGGGCTTGCCCCACACGGGTAGTAACTTGTTGCACTCACTTATGCAGACAGCTTTCATACGTTTTGCCCCGATTATTTTGGTCGCCGTCTTGATGTGCGGTGAATCGTGCGCGGAAGCGATGTACGACTGCAAGAACGAAGCAGGGCAAGTGAAATTTACCGACCGCCCTTGTCCCGAAGCAGTGAGGTCAAAGCCGATTTCCGTGCGGAAAGAGTCCAACCTGAAGGAACGCAAGGCTGAAAATGACGCGCGAATCAGTCGGGACAAGGCTCTCGCGAACAATATGCAGGCCTCGCGCGATTCCGAAGAGCAGGCTGGATTTGCGGCCCAAGTTCAACAAGTTCAGGCAGCCCGAGCCATCGACAGCAAGGTGTCACAGGAGCGTTCTTCGCAAAATTCCAGGACAACATCCACCGTGCCTCGGGACCCCGGGTTATCGCAGTGAAGTTCCGTTGGTGCCTTAGCGCACCGACCCTGCCCGGTGGAATCAATAGAACCATGGCGTGACTCAACCACAAGCCCTATGTCAGACATCCAACCTCCCGGCTAACGAAATTGACACGATCCCACCGAGTCCTATCGAAGTGCTGACAACGCAAGAGCCGACGCGTCCCCAATCCGTAGAGTTCAAAGTCATGATCCGTGACATGTGGCGTCGGTACTCTTGCTCAAAAAAGCGGCAATCGATGCCTTCAAACTTTCGTTGGGTGCCCATGGATTCATTACTTGGCTCCGAGGTCTGTTACGTTATGCAACTCGTGTAAGGATGGAAAAGGCAGGCAAGTGATCCGCATTGCCATGCTTTGCTGGCAGTGCGGTTGCTTACAGTAGTAGTGGAACCTCGATCGTTACTCCAGTCGAGGCCGCGAAGGTCGCGGATTGAATGGCCCCGCCCGATCAAGCGGGGCTTTTTTTTGGTCAACGCCATGTCACAGTTGTAAAGTTCCGTTTGTTGTCCTTGCTGTGACTTGACTTAGGTCAGATACGTGCATAAACTGTATAAACAATATATATAGTTTAAAGAGAGACAACATGTTCAAACCAATGTTCGCAATCTTGCTCGATGTGTGGGAAGCCGTGACCAAACACAACGACCCTCATGCAGTGGAACACATAGGGCAGTTCGCGGGGTCATTGTTGCCCTCAGTTGACTGGAATCGCTAGTAAAGCCAATTCCCAAATTTGGTGCATAATCAACGCAGGCGAAAGCCTCCCGCTTTTCCTCCCTAAGCGGGGCCTTGAAGTGTGACAGCTGACAGGCGTTCGGACCCCGACCGTGTGTTGGGGTTTTTTTTGTGCGCTGCCTATCAGACCAGGCCCGGCCATGGCACATAAGTCGGTGTGTCGCGTGAGTACCTCCCCACAAGGACAGAAACCTCGCCTTTAAAACCTCGGGGTTACTCATTGGAACTGTGGCACCGCTACCGAAGTATTCGAACCTGAATACTGCCGACCCAAGCAAACTTAACCAGACAACTTTCCAGCCAAAAAACAAAAAACCCTGCTACCGATTAGATAGCAGGGTTTCTATGTGCCATAAGGCTTATTTGGCTCCTCGACCTGGGCTCGAACCAGGGACCTACGGATTAACAGTCCGGCGCTCTACCAACTGAGCTATCGAGGAATGCAGCCTTGGATTATAGCGTCTGATTTTTACGAAATTGACTGGCGGTCAACATTTTGCTGAAAAATCCAGTCAGTCCCGGCTACGGTGCGCTACTCCCAACAACGTGTGAAGACGCGTGCTGGTGGTCGTGTATTGCAGCGCGGTCGGCCGTTGGGGGAAGACGATGGCCGCTGCGGCATAGGCGGCCAGTGTCGCTTCGTGAAAGCCGCAGAGGATCAGCTTTTTCTTGCCTGGGTAGGTGTTGATGTCGCCCACTGCAAAAACACCGCGCGCACTGGTGGAAAAGCTCTCGGTGTCGACCTGCAGTTGACGCCGCTGCATCGCCAACCCCCATTGCGCGAGTGGACCCAACTTGGGGGACAGGCCAAGCATCACTACCAATCGGTCCAGGGGCACGTGGATGGGCACATTGTCCTGTCCGAGCATATCGATCTCAGTCAATACCCCGGCTTGGTGGTGCAGGCCGGTGACTTGACCTGCGATGAACCGGATGGCGCCCGTATCGCACAAGGCCTGAAACCGGGCGATGCGCTCTGGTGTTGCTGCCAGCACATCGCGCCGGTGGACCAGGGTGACACTTGCAGCCTTGTCGTGATACCCATCTTCATGCAACCTGCAAAGCTTGAAGGCACAGTCCAGGGCATTGTCGTCACTGCCGACGATGACTACGCGTTGGTTGGCAAGGCCAGGTGCTGCTTCCAGGTCATGCAACAGCTGTCCATCGGCGAGTTCGTCGATGCCAGCCAAGGGCAGTGTGCGGTGCTGAAAAGCCCCCACGCCCGCTGCGATAAATACCGTCTTTGCGAGAAACTGTAAGCCCTTCGATGTAGCAAGCAGGTACCGACCATCGGCCTGCTCTTTTAGTGCTGTTACGACCTGGTTCAGATGGATAGACGGCTCAAAAGGGGCAATCTGTTGCACGAGCATTTGGGTAAGTTCACGCCCGGTACACACCGGAACGGCGGGGATGTCATAAATCGGCTTGTCACCGTAAAGTTCCACACATTGCCCTCCAACATGGGGCAGGCAATCGACGACATGTGCTGTGATTTCCAGAAGCCCAAGCTGAAAAACCTGGAACAAGCCCACTGGCCCGGCACCAATCACGAGAGCATCTGTTTCAACTACCACTGCGGCTGCATTGAGCATCGTGACGGTCCGCTAAATCAAATGTGGCCGCTCAGCGGACTCTGACAACTAGCGAATCAACTGCGACAGTTTTCCGGTCTTGTCTTTCCAGTCGTCAGCGTCGGGAAGGGCTGCCTTGCGCTTGGTGATGGTTTTCCAGCTGGGTAGCTTGGCCAGTTCGGCATTGAGCTTGGTCATGTGGCGTTGGTCCTTGGGCACATCTTCTTCCGCGTAAATGGCATTCACCGGGCACTCGGGGATGCACACTGCGCAGTCGATGCACTCATCGGGGTCAATGGTCAGAAAGTTGGGGCCTTCCTTGAAGCAGTCCACGGGGCAAACGTCTACGCAATCGGTGTATTTGCACTTGATGCAGGCTTCGGTGACGGTATGGGTCATTTTGAGGGTCTGTGGCTATGGGTGGTCATTGGCGGTGCCGTGGCACCAAGCCTCTGATTTTATTGGCTTTCGCTCCCTGCGCTTTGAGTAGGGTGACAAAAGTCACATAAAAGCGGTGGCGCTCAATGCAGCAAGAGTGCCCCCGAAGTTTTGTGGCTGGCTGTATCCACCAGAATCAACGAACCCAAAATCCGGCTTTCCGTGTACGCCAAAGCGGCAATCGGCTCCTGCAAAGTGACCTCAATGTGCCCAATCGCATTGGGTGGAATTTGCGTCGCATCGTGTTCCTCCAACGTATTTACGTCTAGGCTGTGCACGATTCGCTTGACTTTGGCCTTGATCCACCGATGGCCGTGCAAGGCCCAATAGACCCGACCTGCCACCAAGGGTTCGTCGTCCATCCAGGCCACGGTGGCACTGATGTCGCGGGTGGCGTCAAAGTGGCTGGGGGCATCATTGCTGGCCAGCAGCCAGTCACCGCGTGACACATCGACTTCGCGGTCGAGCACGATGCCAGCGCCGTGTCCTGCCGATACCAACTTGGGCACTCTGGCATGGTTGAGGACCTGTGCGACCTTGGCGGTTTGGCCACTCGGGAGGATCGAAACCGTGTCACCCGGCTGGACTTTGCCGGTGGCTACCCGTCCCCAAAAAATGCGGCGACCCTGCGTTGTATCGGCTGAATTGTGCAATTTCTCCACCCACTGGACCGGAAAGGCAAACGGAACGTCGCTCTCAGCGGCGGTTACCGGAAGGGTTTCCAGCAGGC
>CAJBVC010000595.1 GCA_903958915.1 uncultured beta proteobacterium | reverse complement strand
ACACCTACCAGGTGTACGAGCCACCGTATGCCTACCATTACCTCAAGCGCCCCTATGAGTTGATTGGGCGCTCAGCCGAATCCGTCGTGGCTCCGCGCTACCTCGACAAAAACGGCAAACCCTTGCCTGACGATGTCCCTGGCGAGCAAGTTGCCGAATCGGTCTACGACATCAAGATTCGCCCTGGCATCCGTTTTGCACCGCATCCGTCGTTGGCAAAGAACGACCGTGGTGACTACCGTTATCACGCCATGAAGCCAGCGGATGTCGTTGACAAATTCAAGATTACTGACTTCAGTGAGACCGGCACACGCGAGCTTACTGCCGACGATTACGTCTATGGCATTCGCCGATTGGCCACACCGCGTATCAAGTCGCCCTCTTTTTCCACCATGGCCGACTACATCGTTGGCTTGAAAGAATATGGCGACACCATTGCCGCTGCCGACAAGGAACTGCGTAAAGGGCTGGCACCAACCGACCGCGACCTGCCCTTTCTGGATTTTCGCAAGTACTCGTTTGAAGGTGCCCAGGCGCTGGACAAACATACCTTGCGCATTCGGGTCAAGGGCAAGTATCCGCAGTTCAAGTACTGGCTTGCGATGACTTTTTTTGCGCCGATTCCCTGGGAGGCAGAAGCGTTTTATGCGCAACCGGGGATGGCCGCCAAGAACCTGACCATGAACTATTGGCCGGTCGGAACTGGCCCCTACATGCTCACCGATTTTGTCGAAAACCGTCGTCATGTGCTGGAGCGCAATCCCAATTTCCATGGCGAAACCTATCCCTGCGAGGGAGAGTCGGGCGACAAAGAAAAGGGCTACCTGGACGATTGCGGCAAGCCATTGCCCTTTGTAGACAAGGTGGTCTTCAGCATTGAAAAAGAGGCCGTACCGTTGCGGGCAAAATTCATGCAGGGCTACTACGACTCACCGGCCATTGATCGACTCGACCACGGCACCGACATGATCGTCGCCATTGGCGACTCGAAAGAAAAGGAGCGGGAGTTCAAGGAAAAAGCCATTCGATTACCCACCACGATCGAGGCCAACAACTGGTACATCGGGTTCAACTGGCTGGATCCGGTCGTTGGCAAAGGCGATACGCCCGCTGATATGGAGCGCAACCGCAAATTGCGCCAGGCCTTGTCGATCGCCATCGAATGGGAAGAGCACATTGCCATTTTTGAGAAAGGCCAGGGCAAAGCTGCGCAAGGGCCTTTGCCGCCGTCGCTCTTTGGCCATCGAGAGGATGGGCCCGCCGCCTTCAACCCTGTGGTCTACCGACGCGATGCCGAAGGTAAGGCAGTGCGCCGCTCCATTGAGGATGCCAAGAAGTTGCTGGCCGAAGCAGGGTATCCAGAAGGCCGCGATGCAAAGACCGGAAAACCACTGGTTTTGAATTTTGATTACCAGAGTGCTGCGTCGCCAGGAACCAAAGCAGTGCTGGACTGGTACACGCGCCAGTACGCAAAAATCGGTGTTCAACTGGAAATCAGGGCGACTGACTACAACCGTTTCCAGGACAAAATGAACAAGGGAACAGTGCAGATTTTCTTCTGGGGCTGGCTGGCCGATTACCCGGATGCCGAGAATTTCCTGTTTATGCTGTACGGGCCAAACTCCAAGGCTGCAACCAATGGCAACGGGGAGAACAACACCAATTACCAGAACGCTGCATTTGACAAGGCGTTCGAGAAAATGAAGTTTCTGGACGATGGCCCGGAAAAACAAAAACTCATTGATGAGATGATTACCACAGTGCAGCAGGACGCCATCTGGAGTTTTGGCTACTTTCCCACGTCCGCAGCCGCCTACCACCAGTGGATTCACAACGGCAAACCGACACAGATCATCCGCAACCACATCGCCTACTTGCGGCTTGATCCGGCGGTGCGAGCCCAGAAGATCGCACAGTGGAACAAACCCATCTGGTGGCCTGTTCCATTGATTCTCCTTGCACTGATTGGTGTCATTGTTCCCGCGTGGCGTGGTTACCGACGTCGTGAGCAAGAGACTGCTGCCCGCACTGTGGCGACACAAGGATTGCAAGCATGCTCAACTACATCATCCGCCGCCTTGGCTATGGCTTGTTGGTCCTGATCGGCGTCAATTTACTGACCTTTGCACTGTTCTTTGCAGTGAACTCGCCAGACGACATGGCACGCATGAACATTGGCGGAAAGCGGGTGTCGCAGGACGCTATCGAAAAATGGAAAGTGGAGCGCGGCTACAACAAGCCACTGCTGTGGAATGACTCGAAGGATGGCGTGGAGAAGGCCACCAAGACCATCTTTTTTGAGCGATCGGTGCAACTGTTTGCGCTGGATTTCGGTCCATCCGACAGCGGGCGTGACATTCGTTATGAGATCACCAAGCGCATGTGGCCGTCGCTGGCACTGGCCTTGCCCACATTTCTGCTGGGTATTTTTGCCAGTATCGTTTTCGCCCTGCTGATGGTCTTCTTCCGAAACACCTATCTGGAGCTCTGGTCATTTACGTTGGCGGTCTTCCTGATGTCGATCTCCTCCCTGTTTTACATCCTGCTGGGGCAGTT
>CAJBVC010000594.1 GCA_903958915.1 uncultured beta proteobacterium | reverse complement strand
AGCGACTATTAACCTGCATCAACTGAACAGATTCTTCAGGCGATCCGTCCAGCTATCGCCCGACGGGGAATGCTTGCTCCCACCTTTTTTGAACGATTCGTCAAGTTCGCGCAGCAGCCTGCGCTGGTGCTCACTGAGCTTGACGGGCGTTTCCACGGCAATGTGGCAGTACAGGTCGCCTGGATAACTGGAGCGGACACCCTTGATGCCCTTGCCCCGCAAGCGGAACTGCTTGCCAGACTGGGTTCCCTCCGGAATGTCGATCGCTGCTTTGCCCGCCAGGGTTGGTACGTCAATTTCGCCGCCCAGCGCGGCGGTCACCATGCTGATCGGTACCGAGCAATGCAAGTCATCGCCGTCGCGCTCGAAAATGTCGTTTTTCTTGATGCGAATCTCGATGTACAGATCGCCCGGTGGCCCGCCGTTGGTGCCGGGTTCGCCATTGCCGGCACTGCGGATGCGCATGCCGCCGTCGATGCCGGCGGGGATTTTGACTTCCAGCGTCTTCTGGCGCTTGATCTTGCCTTGCCCACTGCAGGCCCCGCAGGGTTCGGGAATCACTTTGCCCGCGCCCCGGCATCCGGGGCAGGTTTGCTGCACGCTGAAGAAGCCCTGGCGCATTTGCACCGCACCCGAGCCGTTGCAGGTGCCACAGGTCTTGGCCTGGGTCCCGGGTTTGGCACCGGTTCCCTTGCAGGTTTCACAGGTATCCCAACTCGGTATGCGTATCTGGGCGTCCTTGCCCTTTGCGGCTTCCTCCAGAGTGATCTCCATGGCGTAACTGAGATCACTGCCGCGAAACACCTGGCGGCCACCGCCACCCGCTCGCCCACGCTGCTGGCCGAACATGTCGCCAAAAATGTCACCAAAGGCTTCAGCAAAGCCGCCATAACCTTCCGCTCCACCCGCACCACCACGGTTTGGGTCTACCCCCGCGTGCCCGTACTGGTCATATGCTGCACGCTTTTGCGTGTCCGACAGCATTTCATAAGCCTCTTTGGCTTCCTTGAACTTTTCTTCCGCAACTTTGGAAGAGTCTCCCTGGTTGCGGTCGGGATGGTGCTTCATCGCAAGCTTGCGATAGGCCTTCTTAATTTCTTCTTCCGTGGCGTTACGGGTAACGCCCAGAGTTTCGTAATAGTCTCGTTTGGCCATGATTTCTCGGTGACTCGTTAGAACACAAAAGCCGCGTTGCGCACTTTGCAGTGTTCAACGCGGCACGCTGTATCAGCGCTCACTGCTCAGTGTTAACCTTTCTTGACTTCCTTGACTTCAGCATCGACCACATTGTCATCGTTTGCCTGGGAGGCCTGGGCATCGGCGGCATGCCCAGCGGATGCACCCTCACCGGAGGCTTGTGCGCCTGCCGACTGCGCCGCCTGTTTGGCTTGCTCCTCAGCATACATTTTTTCGCCCAGCTTCTGGCTGGCCGTCATGAGCGCATTGCTCTTATCCTCGATGGATGTCTTGTCGTCGCCTTTGATCGCTGCTTCCAGGTCCTTGATGGCTGCTTCAATTTTCTCTTTCTCGCCCGCGTCCAGCTTGTCGCCATACTCGGTCAGGCTCTTCTTGACGCTGTGCACGTTGGCGTCAGCCTGGTTCTTGGCCTGCACCAATTCCAGTTTTTTCTTGTCGTCCGCAGCGTTGAGCTCTGCATCCTTCACCATTTGCTGGATTTCCGCCTCCGTCAAGCCCGAATTGGCCTTGATGGTGATCTTGTTTTCCTTGCCGGTACCCTTGTCCTTCGCGCCCACGTGCAAAATACCATTGGCGTCTATGTCAAAGGACACTTCGATCTGTGGTGTTCCCCGCGAAGCGGGCGGAATGCCTTCCAGGTTGAACTCACCCAGCATCTTGTTGGCAGCAGCAATTTCTCGCTCACCCTGAAACACCTTGATGGTCACAGCAGGCTGGTTGTCGTCTGCGGTGGAGAACGTCTGCGCAAACTTGGTCGGAATGGTCGTGTTCTTCGTGATCATCTTGGTCATGACGCCGCCCAGCGTCTCAATGCCCAGGGACAGTGGCGTCACATCCAACAACAACACGTCTTTGCGATCGCCCGCCAAAACCTGGCCTTGAATTGCAGCACCCACTGCAACCGCTTCGTCCGGGTTCACATCCTTGCGTGGCTCCTTGCCAAACAATTCCTTGACCTTTTCCTGTACTTTGGGCATCCGGGTCATGCCGCCAACCAGAATGACGTCATGGATGTCGGCTACGTTCACCCCGGCGTCCTTGATGGCTGTGCGGCAAGGGGCAATCGTGCGCTCAATCAGCTCTTCGACCAGGCTCTCCAGCTTGGCGCGTGTCAGCTTGATGTTCAGGTGTTTGGGGCCGGAAGCGTCAGCAGTCACATAGGGTAGATTGATGTCGGTCTGGGCACTACTGGAGAGTTCGATCTTGGCTTTTTCAGCCGCTTCCTTCAGCCGTTGCAGGGCCAATACGTCTTTGCCCAAATCAACGCCTTGCTCCTTCTTGAATTCAGCGATGATGAAGTCAATGATGCGTTGGTCAAAATCCTCGCCGCCAAGGAAGGTATCCCCGTTGGTCGACAACACTTCAAACTGCTTTTCACCATCGACGTCAGCAATCTCAATGATGGATACGTCAAAGGTGCCGCCACCCAGGTCGTACACGGCAATCTTGCGGTCACCCTTTTCGTTTTTGTCCATGCCGAATGCCAAAGCGGCAGCAGTAGGCTCATTGATGATGCGCTTGACATCCAGTCCGGCGATGCGACCGGCATCCTTGGTGGCCTGACGCTGCGCATCATTGAAGTAAGCCGGCACCGTGATCACGGCATCGGTCACTGGCTCACCCAGATAATCCTCGGCGGTCTTTTTCATCTTGCGCAGGATGTCGGCGCTGACCTGTTGCGGTGCCATGCGGTTGCCGCGCACTTCGACCCACGCGTCGCCGTTGTCGGCGGCAGCGATCTTGTAGGGCATGAGGTCGATATCCTTTTGCACCTCTTTCTCGGTGAACTTGCGCCCGATCAGCCGTTTGACAGCGTACAACGTATTTTTGGGGTTGGTCACCGACTGGCGCTTGGCCGATGCACCAACCAGCACTTCGCCATCTTCCTGGTAAGCAATGATCGACGGTGTGGTGCGCGCGCCCTCGGCGTTCTCAATCACTTTGGGCGTATTGCCCTCCATGATGGCTACGCAACTGTTGGTGGTTCCCAAGTCAATACCGATGATTCTTCCCATGATTTACTCCTGCTATTTTGAAAACTAAGATGTGGATAACATGTGGTCAGGTAGCGCGATTTCAAGCGAGACGCAGAAAAATGGCGTACCGTGAAGGGCGTATCGACGATGCGTCCAATATGGCTATTTCGGCGCTGAAACAGTCACCAGGGCAGGCCGCAAGATGCGCTCCGCAATGGAGTACCCTTTTTGCAGTAGGCTCACGACCGTGTTGGCTTCCAGTTCAGATGCAACAACGCTGATCGCCTGATGCTGGTGAGGATCAAATTTTTCACCTGAAGCAGGATGGATCGGCAGGACCTTATTGCGCTCCAGGGCCGCCAGCAACTGACGCAAAGTGGCCTGTGCGCCCTCACGGATCTGCTCCGCCGTGGCGTCCTTGATGATCAGGCCAGCCTCCAGACTGTCTGCCACTGGCAAAAGGCTCTCGGCAAATGCCTCGACCGCAAACTTGCGTGCTTTTGAGATTTCGTCTTCGGCACGCCGGCGCGCATTTTCAGCGTCTGCTTTCGCACGCAGGTATTGGTCCGCCAGCTCTGCACTTTTGACCTGCAGCGCCGCCAGCTCCGCTTGTGCGAAAGCCAGCGGATCTGCATCCTGCAAACTGTGAGGTGATGAACTTTCCCCAGAATTCTGGGGGTTCATGCCCATGTCGGGCGAAGATGTTTGGGATTGGGTATCAGACATGCAAAGAGACCATAGGATGATTGCTGCCCCCTGTTATGGGGACGGGCTGCAGAATTTCAAGGGTCGATTGGAAAGATCCCCGGGCAATGCGTCCCGAGACCGGTTGCCTGTGCAATCAGTCAGATACACCCAGCAACTCGACATCGAATTTGAGGGTGGCGTTCGGTGGAATAACGCCGCCAGCGCCTCGGCTCCCGTAGCCTAGCGCTGCTGGAATGATCAGCGTGCGCGCCCCGCCGACGCGCATTCCAGCAACGCCTTCGTCCCAACCACGAATAACCATACCAGCGCCGAGACCAAAAATGAACGGATCATTGCGGTCTTTGCTGGAGTCAAACTTGGCTCCCTGGGTTTCGTTATTGAAGAGCCAACCGGTGTAATGCACGGTAACGCTTTGACCGCTGGAGGCAACTGCACCTGTGCCTTCGATGGTGTCTTGGTACTGAAGTCCGCTGGGAGTGGTTTGCATGGTGTGGTTCCTGGTTCATGTGTGCTGCAAAAATCGCAGCCGAAAAAAAGACAGGCTGTGCCTGTCTGGGGCGGGTTTGCGGGCACTTGAGCAGTGCCTGCAAAATGCTATTTCATTTTTTTGGCCTGTGCCGCAGACCATTTGGCGGCAAATGCCTGAAGATCACCAAGGCGCTTGAGCAGGTCGACTCCAACCGGTGTCACCGAGTACCCTTCACCACCATGTGTCATCAACCCGGCTTCACGCAATTCCTTGATCCGAGTATTCAGCGTGTTGGGAGTAATCCCGCCCACACTGTCCTGTAAAAGACGAAAGGTTTGGGGGTGTCCATCGCGCAGGGCCCAAAGTACCCGGATGGCATATCTTGCCTCCAGCAAACCCAGCAACTGGTTGATGGCGACAGAATCCTTTGTACTCATTAACTACCTCTCCTCATTTCAGCATTGTGTCACGGCACACAGCGTTTTTCGTTCAGAAGCGCCGGTCGCGTGAAGTTTAAGGCGAAACTATATCCTAGTTTATTCGCTGCTACTAGTTTCATAGCTGTTTAGTTCACAGATATTTTGTGACGGAGTGTTTCTCAATTTCTCCATCGGCCGATTTATGCTTGTCAGTGCGCGCGGGAGGTGCTAAGGTTCAGCGGTTAAAGCCCAATCGTGAGGCATTTTGGAGGCATTGATGGTGTTCGATTTTGAGCAGGTACACAACTACTACGAGCGGCTGGTCTTTGAAGGCGTGGCCGGTCGGGCTGAAGCCTACCCTGGATTCACAACTGACATGCTGGCTGACGTGGCCTGTGTGGCACTGAACAGGCTGCCTGCCCGATATGTTCGCCACGATGTTGATCTGATGTTCTATCTGACGGAATCGGAGCGCCGTGCGATCGAATCCTCGTTGGAGGAAGTGTTGCAGTTTGGCTTCAGGTTCGTCGGTGAACGCGTGGCGAAGAAAAGTACCAGCTAAAGCGTGGCATGGACTTTGTCCAGTAACTCTGGCTGAAGGCTTGGCATGACCCCAAACCAGGACTTGAAAGCAGGACGCGCCTGATTGAGCAGCATCCCGAGGCCGTTGACAATGGTGTTTCCACGAGCGCGAGCCGCCGACAAAAGTGGGGTTGCGATCGGTACATAAATGATGTCTGCCACCAACGCGTCGAGTGGCAGGCAGTCGAGTTGAATGTCCAGCGCCGCCTCGCCTTGCATACCCTGGTTCGTGGTGTTTACGAGCAGAGTCGCCCCCTTCAGCGACTCGAGACGTTCTTTCCATGGCACATATTGGATCACCGGGCCAAACTCCTGTGCCAGATCCCGTGCTTTGTCATCACTGCGGTTGGTCAGCCGAATTTGATGCGCGCCTGCATCCAGCAAACCCACCAATATGGCCCGCGCCGCTCCTCCAGCGCCAATCACCGTGATAGGGCCAGTATCCGCGCGCCAGTCCGGCCGGGTGTCCAGCAGACTTTGAATAAACCCGTACACATCGGTGTTGTGGCCCGACAGCGAACCGTTCTTTCCTACCACCACGGTGTTGATGGCACCAACGCGGTGCGCTAGTGGATCCACGTGGTCTACCAGACCCAGTGCGGGGACTTTATGTGGAATCGTGAGATTGCAGCCAGCGAATCCAAGCACTGGCAATGACCGCAGCGCCTGCTCTAAGTGGGATGGCTGCACCGGCAGCAGCACATAGTCGCCCCGCAAGCCCTCGCGTTCGATCCAGTACTTGTGTATCAGCGGAGAGCGAGAATGGGCTACGGGCCAACCCATGACACCCGCCAGACAATAGCAGGCGTCGTTCTCCATCAGAGCGAGTCGGTAAAACTGCGCAGTTTATCGGAGCGGCTGGGGTGCTTGAGTTTGCGCAAGGCCTTGGCTTCGATCTGGCGAATGCGTTCACGCGTGACGTCGAACTGCTTACCCACTTCTTCCAAGGTGTGGTCGCTGGTCATTTCGATACCAAAACGCATCCGCAGTACTTTGGCTTCACGCGGTGTCAGGCTGTCCAGGATGTCCTTGACAACATCGCGCAGGCCGGCCTGCATGGCTGCATCCATCGGAGCGGTATTGGCGCTGTCCTCGATGAAGTCGCCCAGATGCGAATCGTCATCGTCACCAATAGGCGTCTCCATGGAGATCGGCTCCTTGGCGATCTTCATGATCTTGCGAATCTTGTCTTCCGGGATTTCCATGCGCTCGGCGAGCACGCTGGCATCAGGCTCGAAGCCGAACTCCTGCAGATGCTGGCGGCTGATGCGGTTCATCTTGTTGATGGTCTCGATCATGTGCACCGGGATGCGGATGGTGCGCGCCTGGTCTGCGATCGAGCGGGTGATGGCCTGGCGAATCCACCAAGTGGCGTAGGTCGAGAACTTGTAGCCGCGGCGGTATTCGAACTTGTCTACGGCCTTCATCAGGCCGATATTGCCTTCCTGAATCAAATCGAGGAATTGCAAGCCACGGTTGGTGTACTTCTTGGCGATCGAGATCACCAGGCGCAAATTGGCCTCGATCATCTCCTTCTTGGCCGCACGCGAAGAGGCTTCACCCTCATTCATCCGTTTGTTGATGTCTTTGAGCTGGTCCAACGGAACCACCACACGTGCCTGCAGGTCACTAAGCTTCTGCTGCAAATCCTGCACCGGTGGAACATTGCGACCCATGACGGCACTCCAGGTCTTGCCCGCAGAAGCCTGTTTCTCAATCCATTTCAAATTGAGCAATTGCGATGCAACCTTGTTTCCGGCTTTATCGCGACCACTGAAGTCGGCAATGAAAAGCTCTTGCGGGTAGCCGCACTTGTCAACAATGATGCGGCGCAATTCGCGCTCTTTCTTGCGGATGTCGTCCACCTGGGCGCGCACCATGTCGCAGAGCTTTTCGATGGACTTTGCGGTAAAGCGGATGGTCATCAGCTCGTCACTCAGCGCACGCTGTGCCTTGACATAGTGGGGAGTTCCGTAACCCTCCTTGTCATACACCTTGTGCACTTTCTCGAAAAGTTCACGCAATTTGTCAAAGCGCTCAAGTGCCTGCTTTTTCAATTCTTCAAGTTTCTTGGTCAGGGCCTTGGAGCCACCCTTGCCATCGTCATCATCTGCCTCATCAAACTCGTCAAAGTCTTCTTCGGCCACGTAGTCGTCGGCTTCATTGGGGTTGGAAAATCCATCCACTACGGTCGTGATGACCACCTTGCCTTCACGTATTTCTTCGCCCAGACGAAGAATCTCGGCAATGGTGGCAGGCGAAGCCGAGATGGCCTCCATCATCGCCATCAAGCCACCTTCAATGCGCTTGGCAATCTCGATCTCGCCCTCACGCGTGAGCAATTCGACCGTACCCATTTCACGCATGTACATGCGCACCGGGTCGGTCGTGCGACCGAACTCACTGTCCACTGTTGACAGGGCGGCCTCGGCTTCTTCTTCGGCTTCTTCCTCGGTCGCAGCGGTCGGCCCATTGTTGTTCAACAGCAGGGTTTCCGCATCTGGCGTCTGCTCGTAAACGGCGACACCCATATCATTGAGCATCGAGATCACGACTTCAAGTGTCTCGGCATCGACGAGTTTGTCAGGCAGGTGATCCGAGATCTCGCCGTGCGTCAGGTACCCGCGCGTTTTACCCAACTTGATGAGCGCTTTGAGGCGCAAACGGCGCTTGGCCATGTCCTCTTCGGAAAGCACGGTTTCGTCCAGGCCAAATTCCTTCATCAAGGCGCGCTCTTTGGCCTTGCTGATCTTCATGCGCAGCGGTTTGACTTTTTCCCCGGGTGCTACCGCGGTGGGCTCTCCCACCAAATCCGCCTCGATTTCGGCCATATCCAGATCGTCCGCCGGAGTCTCGACTGCCTGTTTGGGCTTGCGGCCGCGCTTTGCACCAGTCTTTGGCGGTGGAGTTACCTCGACTGCCACGGCCTTGGGTGGTCGGCCTGGCTTTTTCTTCACCGGTTCAACGACGGCGGCTGCGGCTTTGGCCTTGGATGCTGGCATGGAGGATTCTTTCTTTGGCGCTTTTGACGCAGACTTTACCGGCTTGGCAGATTTTTGAGCAGGCATGCAATTACCTCAAGTCATCAAAAAGTAGGGCAAACACGAACGACGCCATGCAGGCTGCTGGGACACAGACCCGTGTGGCAAGACTGGAAAGGACGGTTGTCCTCATTTGGCAAGATGTGAGGGCGAACATTTGGAATGCAGTCCTTGCGGTAAGGTGGCCGGTTGTACTGTTGTCAACGCTTGGCCGGGCCCGGAGGTGCTGCTGTCGCTCTTGCCGAATTAGCCTTGGATTATAGCGTCACTTTGGTTCTTTTCCATTTGCATCCGGCGTGCGACCAACTCGCGGTAGCGTGTTAGTGCTGCGGGATCATGCTTTGAATCCTCAATAGCCCTGGTCTCCTGATCCTTCAGACGCTCGATCAGCAAGCGATTCAGGAGATCACGCAATTCCAGCGCCGCATCTTCCGCGGGGTCGTGGACCAGTGCTGCATTCGACATGGCTTGCAAGGCCCACTCGATATCAGGCAGGCCGAGCATCTCCAGCCGCAAGGCCTCCCAGGGCAGAGGCCCATGTTCATGCATTTGCCGCTCAAGCCATGCAAAAACGGAGCCATGTGGCGCAGGAAGTTCGCACAACATGCTCTGATCTTCACTGCTGAGGGATTCCCACAACCCCGTGTTGGCAAGGAGGATGCGAGCAGCGTGGTCTGCGCGGCTGGTAGGGAGTGCGCGTCCTGGGCGCTTCCGAGCATTGGCCCGGTACCCCATATTGCTTTGCGACTGTTGTACCGGATCCCGGTAAGTTTGTTGCTTCGACTTTGGCGCACTGGCAGGTCCCCACAATGCGCTGAGTTCCGGTACGCCCATGTGCACCAGGGAGGCAATCTCACTCAATAGCTGGATTTTCAGGGCGCCGTCGGGCAACAGGGACCAGAGTGGCTTGCCATTGCTGGCCATGTGGGCTCGGCCTTCTGCGGTTTGCAGGTCACATGCATCGCTGGCAGATTCGATCAGAAATCGGCTCAGCGGCGTGGCCTGTGCCACATAACGCGCAAATGCTTCAGCGCCGTTGGCACGAATGAAGCTGTCGGGGTCATGCTCCTCGGGCAAAAACAGAAACTTGATGCTGCGCACATCGGTGGCATGGGGCAGGGCGGCGTCCAGTGCTTTCCTCGCCGCTCGCTGACCGGCAACGTCGCCGTCAAAACTGAAAACAACGGATTCGGTGAAACGAAACAACTTGTGGACGTGCTCATTGGTGCAGGCTGTTCCCAGTGTTGCTACGGCATTGGGAAACCCCAGTTGTGCCAGCGCAACGACATCCATGTAACCCTCGGTCACAAGCGCATACCCGTGTTCCCGCAGGGCGCTGCGGGCCTCAAACAGCCCGTAGAGTTCACGACCCTTGCTGAAGACTGGCGTTTCGGGTGAGTTGAGGTATTTGGGTTTTTCGTCCCCGAGCACACGACCGCCAAAGCCAATGCATTCTCCCTTGATGTTCCGGATGGGGAACATCACACGGTCGCGAAAACGGTCGTAACGCTTCTCTTCCACAGATCCGTCTTCGGTGTTGGAGATCACCAGGCCACTCTCCACCAGTAACGGATCGTCGTACTGGGGAAAAACACTCGCCAGGCTACGCCACCCCTCGGGGGCAAAGCCCAGACCAAACTGGCGTGCGATCTCGCCTGACAATCCGCGCCCTTGAAGGTAGGCAATCGCACGCGGTGAACCCTTCAAATGGCGTCGATAAGCATCACCCGCTTTTTCAAGTACGTCGGTCAGGGTAAGCTGCTTTTGCCGGGCTTCGATGGCACGGCTTCGTTCCTGGGGGGAAGCATCATCTTCGGGAACTTGCAGGCCATACTGCTGGGCCAGATCCTGCACCGCTTCAATGAAGGTCATGCCTGCATGGTCCATCAGAAAGCTGATGGCGTTGCCGTTCTTGCCGCAACCAAAGCAGTGGTAGAACTGCTTGGCCGGGCTCACCGAGAAAGACGGCGACTTTTCTCCATGAAACGGGCACAGTCCCATGAAGTTGGCGCCGCCTTTCTTGAGTTGCACGTAACGCCCGACGATCTCGACGACATCAGCGCGCGCGAGCAACTCCTGAATGAAAGTCTGGGGAATGGACATGGGGCATTGTAGGAGTGAGGACGCGATTAATCGCCCAGAACAACACCTTCCCGGCGCGGATCTGCTGCGCCGAACCATCCCGTGGCGGTGCGCTCTATAGCCTGCAATCCACTCGGAAGTGCAGTTTCGATGACTTCGTGCCCGCGGTCGCGCAGGGCTTGCACCGTTTTGCGATCAAACCGGTTTTCTTCCAATATGGTGGGACCATTGAGACTGCCAAAATTCGGTAAGTCAATCGCCTGCTGTGCATTGAGCTTCCAGTGCATGGTGGCGTACAGGGTTTTGGCAGTGAAATGGATGATGAAGGCGCCGCCTGGACTGCCACCCGTCAAAGCGAGGCGCCCGGTTGCTTTGTCAAACACCAGGACCGGCGACATCGATGAGCGCGGCCGCTTGCCCGGTTCCACCCGGTTGGCGATGGGTTTACCATCGCTGCCACGCGGGTAAAAACTGAAATCGGTCAGTTGGTTGTTGAGCAGAAACCCGCCCGAGCGCCCCTTGCCGCGATTGACCAGTTGGCGCGAACCCCAAGCGTCTTCGATGCTGGTGGTGAGTGCCACGGCATTGCCGTAGGCATCGACCACCGAAATATGCGAAGTACCATATTCCGGCTGGTCTGGCATGGGTGCGAATCCCGAGCGAAACTCGCCAGGGTTCCCCGGCGCAGCCACTTTCATGCTGCGGCCGTTCGCGCCAACGTCAATCTGTCTGGCACGTGCAGCAAGGTAATTGGGCTCCAGCAAGCTGCTCCATT
>CAJBVC010000593.1 GCA_903958915.1 uncultured beta proteobacterium | reverse complement strand
TGCAGTGGGTCTGGCGGGTGTGCTGCTGGTAATTCGCCCGGGAGGTGCTGTATTCGGCTGGGCGCTGCTGTTTCCCGCGCTGCTGGTGACCACCTATGCATGGTTCCAGGTTCTGACCAGCCGTCTCAGCGGCGAAGAAAATCCCTACACCACCCATTTCTACACGGGTTTGGTAGGGGCTCTCTTGATGTCGCCAGTCGTCGTGTTCAGCTGGGACACCAACGCGTTACTGACGCACTGGCACTGGTTCCTGGCGATCGGATTTTTCGGCACTTTTGGTCACCTGATGCTCATTCGGGCTTACGCTCGCGCACCCGCTCCCGTGCTATCCCCTTACCTGTACAGCCAGATTGCATTTGCCACCTTTTCAGGATGGCTCATCTTCGACCATGTGCCAGACACCCTGGCTTGGCTTGGCATCGCAGTGATCGCATTTGGCGGTGTCGGCAACGCCCTGATGACCGCCAGGGAAATGCGCCGCGCAGCCCCATCCCTCACCGCTTAAGTTTCTCCAGCGCGCTGGCAGTGGCGTCCAGCAGGGCCTGCGGCCCAACCGGTTGCCCGGTCGCCTGCTGCATCCAGAGGTCCGGGCTTAGCCGCCCCAGGGTGGCCATGCGCTCAATCTCTTTGCCGAGATTTCCGGTTTTCTGTATGTGCTGCTCGATCTGGCACGCGATCATGTGGCCTATGGCGTAGTCCGGTACATACAGAAAACTGTGCACGATGTGGCTATAGATAGCCAGCAAAACGCAATCGCGCTGGCCGAAATGGGGTGCGTAGTAACGGTTCCACACGTCTTTGGCGATTTGCAGTACAGCCTCCTTCAGCTGCGCAGCGGCCGCGTCGGGATGCGCATACATCCACTGCCAGATGGCAATGTCCACCAGCGAGACCCCTGCGATCTCATAGGTCGACCAGAACGCGTTGAGCGATCGCTCAGCATGTGCATCAGGACGCTCGACCGCCTGATCAAGAAGGCTCAAATCCAGCGCCTGAAAGACAAAGGCCATGGCCTCGGTAAACGCCGTATTGGGCACACCGTTAAGGAGCCAGTGGTCCACGCAGTTCAGAGAAAACGTCTGCTCCACGTTGTGCCCCAGCTCATGCACTGCGATATTGAAGCCCTTGTAGTCCATGCCCTGCGCGCCAATGCGGGTACGCAGTCGTGCGTTGTCGCCCTTGCGTTGCGCACCCATGGCGTGCCCGCTACCACGCGCGGGGTCGACCTCGATGCGACTGGCCAGCCAAGCAGCACGCTCCGCGCCAAACCCCAACTTGGCCAGCATCGGCGCCAAGGCTGACTTGAACGCCTGAGCGTTGGGGAACCGCGATTGAACGATCTGATCGAGCGTTCTTTCACTGACACCAGAACCCGCGCGAAAACCGCTGTACCACACGTCAAACGGCTCCAGCGGGCGACCCAATCGGCGCTGAATGACTTGTGCCACGCGCCCAACTAGAGGACTGGCGCACACGTCTTCCAGCATGCGTACTGCACGCTCCATTGGAAGCTGTCGCTCATCGTCAAAACTGCGGGCAATGTGGGTGGGTGCCACCAGGCAATACGGGTCCATCTGCCGGACAGCATGAAAGCACTGGAGCAGTCGCTGGTAGCGGGTATCGGGCTCAGCGGCAGGCTCTACGCGAAGGTCGGTGGGCGGCGTTCCGGGCGCATCGTGCACGTCGGAGGGGCCGACGCTGTTCGTGGCCGGGTTCCAGTCCACCCAGGGGCAGTCGATCACAGCAGCCGGAATAGTCTGCGTGACAATGCGCTCCATCACCTGAGCGATCATGCGCTGGTGTGGCAAGCCGTCCACACCCTGGGCGTAGCGGCTCTTGAGCTCGTCGCGCAGATTCCAGTGCGCAAGCAATTTCTTGCCGGCCTCGAACAGGCGCTGTCCCTGGTCATCCACCC
>CAJBVC010000592.1 GCA_903958915.1 uncultured beta proteobacterium | reverse complement strand
GGTCGTGCCCACGGCCACAATGCGCCCCCCGCGCGCCTTGCAGTCCGCAATGGCCTGCTGGGTGGCGACGGGCACATTGCACCACTCGCTGTGCATCTGGTGCTCCGCCAGGTTCTCGGTTTTCACGGGCTGGAAGGTCCCAGCGCCCACATGCAGCGTCACATGGGCGCGCTGCACGCCCAGGGCGTCGAGTTGGGCCAGCAAGGCCTCATCGAAATGCAATGCCGCAGTAGGTGCTGCGACGGCACCGGGGTGGGCGGCAAACACGGTCTGGTAACGCTGTGCATCCTCAGCCGAGTCAGTGTGGGTGATGTAGGGCGGCAGCGGCACATGGCCGTGGCGCTGCATCAGGGTGTAGGGGTCGTCCCCCGCATCATTGCTCAGCACGAACCGAAACAGCGGGCCATCTGCATCCGGCCAGCGGCCCAGCAGAGTGGCACTCAGACCGTCCTGACGGCCGGGTGCGCACACCAGCTTCAGCGTGGCACCCAATTCGGGCTTTTTGCTGACCCGCATATGCGCTGCCACCTGGTTGCCTTGCAAGACGCGCTCAATCAACAATTCGACCTTGCCGCCGGTCGATTTTTCGCCAAACAGGCGCGCACGCATCACCTTGGTGTCGTTGAACACCATCAGGTCACCACTTTGCAGCAGCGACGGCAGCTCGCGGAAAATGCGGTCGATCGGCACAACGCCGCGACCATCGAGCAGTCTGGAGGCTGAGCGCTGCGCCGCCGGATGCTGCGCAATCAGATGTTCGGGCAGCGCAAAGTCGAAGTCACTGAGCGTGTAGGTATGAAGACTATTCAATCTTGGCACCCGAGGCTTGCACAATGCCTTTCCACTTGGCGTAGTCGGTCTTGAGCAAGTTGGCAAATGCCTCCGGCTTCATCGCCTGCGGTTCTGCGCCCTGGGCCAGGATGGCCGCTTTCACATCGGCGGTGGCCAGCAACTCGTTGACCTTGGTGTTGACCGTGTTCACGATGGCAGCGGGGGTGCCGGCGGGCATGAACAGACCGTACCAGGTAGCCACATCAAAATCCTTGTAACCCGATTCCGCCACGGTAGGCACATCGGGTATCGAGCTGCTGCGCGTGATCGAAGTGACGGCAAGTGCGCGCAATTTGCCAGCCTTGATCTGGGCGATCGCAGAGGGGAGCGACGACACCAGCAGATCCACGTTTCCGGCCAGCGCATCCATCAGGGCCGGGCTGGAGCCCTTGTAGGGGATGTGGCGAATCTGAATGTTGGCTGCTTTCTCAAACAGGTTCCCGGCCAGGTGAATGGTGGTGCCATTGCCGGGCGAGCCGTAGGTGATGGTGTCCGGCGCGGTGCGTGCCGCGTTGACCACATCAGCAAGCGTCTTGAAGCGCGAACTGGCGGCCGTGGCAATCACCACCGGCGTATAGGCCACGTGGGCCACTGCCACCAGGTCTTTGGTTGGGTCCCACGGCAGGTTGCCATAGAGCCAGGGGCCCACCACCAGGTTGTCTTTTTGCCCCATCACCATGTCGTAGCCGGTGGGGGCCGCTTTCACCGCCTCGGTGATGCCAATGGTGCCACCGGCACCGGCCTTGTTGTCGGGTACCACATTCCAATGGGCGACTTCGGTGAGTTTGTTGGCAATCAGACGCGAAAGAATGTCGGTGCCGCCGCCGGGAGGGAAGGGCACGATCAGGCGAATCGGCTTGGACGGGTAAGGTGCTACAGGTTGGGCACTGGCAGTACCGAATGCTGACAAAACTACAGCGGTGGAGACGAGTATTGCGCGGAACTTGTTGATCATGGAGGATGCAGTTGGATGGGTGGACACCACGGGAAAACCCGTTGAACGGACGCTGAGTTTAGCAACCAAAGCCGGGGCACAATCGGGCCATGTCGCCCACCACCGCACCTCCATCCAATGCCTCGGGCAACCTGGCTACCAGCAAGGGGCCGGTGGAAAAGGCGCTGGTCAAGCTCGGTTTGGTGCGCGACATTGACCTGGCCCTGCACCTGCCACTGCGCTATGAGGACGAAACCCGCATCACCCGGCTGCGCGATGCCCGCGAGGGAGAGACGGTACAGATTGAAGCGGTGGTGACGCATTGCGAAGTCAGTTTTCGGCCGCGTCGCCAGTTGGTCGTCACGGTCGATGACGGCACTGACACTTGCACCTTGCGTTTCTTCAATTTCTACCCGTCGCAGCAAAAGGCGCTGGCGGTGGGATCCCGCATCCGTGCACGCGGCGAAGTGAAGGGCGGCTTTCTCGGCTGGACCATGTTGCACCCCGCGTTTCGCAGCGCCAGCGGCGATTTGCCCAAGTCGCTCACGCCGATTTACCCCACCGTGGCGGGTTTGGCGCAGCCGACTCTGCGCAGGGCGGTACTGGCCGGACTGGCCCAGGCCGATTTATCCGATACGTTTTCTCCGGGGGATTTAAGGCAAATCAACCCGCAGGCCTTATGGACGCTGCGTGACGCGCTATTGTTTTTGCACCATCCCAAGCCCGATGTGGCGCTCTCCACGCTGGCGAACCAGAGCCATCCGGCCTGGCAACGCCTGAAGGCCGAGGAGTTGCTGGCGCAGCAGATCTCGCAGTTGCGCTCGCGACGGCTGCGTGCCCACCTGCGTGCACCGGTGCTTCGTCTCGCGGCAGTGGAACAGGTTGATCTGGCAACGGAGTCGACCGACCCGGTGCTGCTGCCGCTCTATGAAGGACTGCTGGCGAAACTCCCGTTTGCCCTGACGCCAGCCCAGTTGCGGGTGGTAGAAGAGATTGCCCGCGACATGGCGCGCCTTGTTCCCATGCACCGTTTGTTACAGGGCGATGTCGGAGCTGGCAAGACTGTGGTGGCTGCGCTGGCCGCCACCATCTGTATCGATGCAGGATGGCAATGTGCGCTGATGGCACCCACCGAAATCCTGGCCGAGCAGCACTTTCGCAAACTGATTGGTTGGCTGGAACCGCTCGGTGTGACGACCGCGTGGCTGACCGGCAATCAGAAAGCCAAAGAGCGGCGCGACATGCTGGCCATGATTGAAAGTGGCGAGGCACAGCTGGTGGTGGGCACCCACGCGGTGATTCAGGACAAGGTGCATTTCAAGAATCTGGCATTGGCCATCATCGACGAGCAGCACCGTTTCGGCGTGGCCCAACGCCTGGCACTGCGCAGCAAGTTGCGCCATGAGGGCATGGAGCCGCATCTGCTGATGATGACGGCCACCCCGATTCCACGCACCCTGGCCATGAGTTACTACGCGGATCTGGATGTGTCCACCATTGACGAGTTGCCGCCCGGGCGCACACCGGTGGTGACCAAGCTGGTGACCGAGGCCCGGCGCAGTGAGGTGGTGGAGCGCATCCGCCAGCAAATCGCCCTGGGGCGGCAGGTGTAT
>CAJBVC010000591.1 GCA_903958915.1 uncultured beta proteobacterium | reverse complement strand
GCACTGGCGGCCTCATTGCAAGTCAGTGAAGCGGCGTTGTATCGACACTTTGCCAGCAAGGCCCAGATGTTTGAAGGGCTGATTGACTTTGTTGAGCAATCTGTATTTACGTTGGCAAACCAGATCGTTGAGCGTGAACCTGCTGTGGGTGAAGGTGGAGCGGGTGCAGCTACGAGGCAAGCTGCAAAAATTGTCACAATGGTGATCCAGTTTGCCGAAAAAAATCCAGGACTTGCCCGCGTGATGGTGGGTGATGCCCTGGTCCTGGAGCACGAGCGGTTACAGCAGCGCATCAACCAGCTGTTTGAGAGGTTGGAGTCCTTGCTAAGGCAATGTTTTCGTATGGCAGCCGAGGGCAACGGTCAGGACGCTCCTACCGCCTACGCCCAATTGCGCGCGTCCGTTCTCACTGCCTTTCTGATAGGACGCCTACAACGATATGTCCGGTCTGGCTTCCGGCGACCTGCATCTGACAACCTGGATGCCAGTTTGGCGATGCTGGTCGGGTAAACCCGGGTAATCGTTAGAAGTTCATCTCTAGAACAGCTACCCCGCCTTTTGGATGGTGATGTTTGTTGCAAAATAGAACGATCGTTCGTTTTATTAATTGCGCCTCTCATGTCCGTCCTGTCTCATTCCTTGAAGCCCGTGAGTGCTACCGCACCGCGAGCAGTTCGCCGTGGGGACTCACAGTCTGGACGCGCCCTGCAAAAAGGGCAACAGACGAAAAGAGTGATTGTCGAAGCAGCCCTTGGTTTGGCAACTCAAATTGGATTAGAGGGACTGAGTATCGGGGTGCTGGCCGAACTGACAAAAATGAGCAAGTCCGGCGTGTTCGCGCACTTTGGCTCCCGTGAAGAACTTCAGATTTCCGTTGTCCGCGAGTATTTCACCCGATTCGAGCAGGAAGTCTTTTACCCGGCGCTGGCACAGCCCCGCGGTCTGCCCAGAGTCAAGGCACTGTTTGCCAACTGGATGCAGCGTGTCACGATCGAATTGCAATCGGGATGCATCTTCATCAGTGGCGCAGTCGAGTTTGACGATCGCCCTGGTGCGGTGCGGGACGCTCTGGCCAATTCGGTGCAGACTTGGCTCAGCGCCATGTACCGCGCAGTCGTTCAGGCCAAGGAGTGTGGGCACTTGCACTTGCTGGCCGATGAGCAGCAAATGGCATTTGAAATACATGGCCTCATTCTCGCGTTGCATTACGAAGCACGATTTCTAAAGATTCCCGGCTCCATCGCGCGCGCTAATCAGGGATTTGAAAACATCATCACCCGATTCGGTGCGTAAAGCGCACCAGACATTTCCAGTTCTATACATAGTTCAACAGGAGTAATCAGCATGCCCACTTACAACCCACCGCTGCGAGACATGCAGTTTGTGATGCACGAAGTTCTCAATGTGGTCGACCAATTGAAACAAATTCCACAGCATGCAGACATCGATGTGCCAACCATTGACGCAGTGCTTGAGGAGGGCGGAAAGTTCGCATCTGAGGTTATTTTCCCGTTGAACATATCGGGCGACAAGGAAAGTTGCAGCCTCGATAACGGTACCCATGCCGTGACAACCCCCAAGGGATTCAAGGAGGCGTACCAGCAGTACGTGGAGGCGGGTTGGGCCGCGCTAGGGTGTGATCCGGAGTATGGCGGTCAGGGACTTCCCTTGGTGGTCAACAGCATGTTTTACGAAATGCTCAACAGTGCCAACCAGGCATGGACGATGTACCCGGGGCTCACCCACGGGGCATATGCTGCATTACACGCCCACGGCACCGACGCGCAGAAGCAGACCTATCTGCACAAAATGACCAGTGGTGAATGGACGGGCACGATGTGCCTGACCGAGCCCCACTGCGGTACTGATCTCGGTCTGATGCGCACGAAGGCCGAGCCGCAGCCCGATGGTACGTACAAGATTACCGGCAACAAAATATTCATCAGCGCTGGTGAACACGATATGTCGGACAACATCATCCACCTGGTGTTGGCCCGACTGCCAGATGCGCCCCCCGGAATCAAGGGGGTCAGCCTCTTCATCGTCCCCAAATACTTGGTGAACCAGGACGGAACGCTGGGTGTTCGCAACGGAATTTACTGTGGCGGCCTGGAGCACAAGATGGGCATCAAGGCCAGCGCCACTGCACAAATGGTCTTGGAAGATGCGATTGGCACGATGGTCGGCCAGCCTAACAAGGGCATGCAGGGCATGTTTGTCATGATGAATGCCGCGCGTTTGGGGGTGGGTAACCAGTCTTTGGGCTTGACCGAGGTGGCATACCAGAACGCTTTGGCATACGCAAAGGATCGCATTCAAATGCGCTCCCTGACTGGCCCTAAAGCCAAGGACAAGGCGGCCGATCCGATCATCGTCCATCCGGATGTACGCAAAATGCTGCTTACAGCCAAAGCCTATGCAGAAGGTGGCCGGGCTCTACAGGCCTACTGTTCCGTTTTACTGGAAAAAGAACACTACCACCCCGACGAAAAGCAACGCAAAGATGCGGGTGAGATGCTGGCGATGCTGACTCCCATCGTCAAGGCTTTTCTCACCGACAACGGCCACATTGCGACCAATGCCTGTATGCAGGTTTTCGGCGGGCATGGCTTCATCAAGGAATGGGGCATGGAGCAGTTTGTGCGGGATAACCGCATCAACATGATCTATGAGGGTACCAACACGATCCAGTCACTGGACTTGTTGGGGCGAAAGATCCTGGGCAACAACGGCGCCACACTGCGCAAGTTTGGCAAGCTGATCGCCCAACTGGTGGAGGAAGAGGGCGTCAACGAGAAGATGGCCGAGTTCATCACACCGATCGCCGTCCTGGGTGAACAAATGACGAAGTTCACCACCGAGATTGGTTTCAAGGGGTTTCAGAACCCGGATGAAGTCGGCGCTGCGGCGGTGGACTACCTTCGGGTGGCCGGTCATTTGGTGTTCGGTTACTTTTGGGCGCGCATGGCACAGGTGGCGTTGCGGGAGATGGCGGCAGGCAATACCGACAGCTTCTACCTTGCTAAAGTGCAGACCGCCCGCTTCTATTTCGCAAAGTTGTTCCCGGAAACGGCTACATTGATGCGTACTGCGCGTGCCGGAAGCAAAGTGCTGATGGATACCGATGCAGTATTTGCTTGAGCGAACGCTCAAGAAACTACATAACCAACAGGAGACTACCCATGATTCGTGCCGCCTTCACCGCAACCATTCTTGCCTTCACCGCTACCGCCAGCATGGCGCAAATGAGCCCGGTGGGGGTGTGGAACAGCGTTGATGAAAAGACCGCGGAAATCAAATCCGAAATTGTGATTTCCGAAACAGGTGGAACCCTCAACGGAAAGATCACCAAACTATTGCGCAAGGACGCTAAACAGGATGCCGTGTGCGATGAATGCGGCGACGACCGCAAGAACAAGCCTTTGCTCGGGCTGGAAATCATTCGTGGCGCCAAAAAGGTCGACGGCAAGGAAGTCTGGGAAGACGGCAAGATCCTGGACCCGGAAAACGGCAAAAACTACACCTTGCGTTTGACACCCATTGAAGGTGGCAAGAAGCTGGAAGTGCGCGGATCAGTATTTGGCATTGGACGGACCCAGACGTGGGTGCGTGTCCAGTAAAGTTAATTTCAGGAAAATTTATGTCCCGATTTCAAGTGAACAAGGT
>CAJBVC010000590.1 GCA_903958915.1 uncultured beta proteobacterium | reverse complement strand
TACGGCACCACCTATCCCGGCCCGATTGGCGCCATCATCTCGCCGCACATGCTGGGGCTCGATAGCACCTACCCGCTGGCCTTCGCCTCCACCCTGTGTGGCGCATGTTCCGAGGTCTGTCCGGTGAAGATCCCCATTCCTGACATCCTGGTGCGTCTGCGCAACGAGGCCATGGCCCAGCCTGAAAGCGAAGAGGCCACTTTGCGCGGCAGCGGCGCGGCACGCACTGCGGGAGGCACCGCCATCTGGAGCGTGTGGTCCCAAGTCTATAGCCGCCTGGGTCTTTACAAGCTGGCTTCGTGGTTCATGAGCCGTGGCCGCGCCATGTCGCCCACCGAGCAAGGCGCATGGACGCGCAGCCGCACACCGCTTGTTCCGGCACCAAAACGGCTGCGTGATCTTTTGAAGGACAGAAAGTCATGAGCACGCTGGTCTCTGCTCTTTCCCGCATCCTGCCTGCCAAGCAGGTCATCACGGACAACCTGCGTCGCCTCGCCTACGGCACCGATGCCAGTTTCTACCGTTTGACCCCCGAGGTCATAGCGGTGGTCGAATCCGAGGAAGAAATTCAGGCCGTGCTGCAGGCGGCACGCAAGCATGGAAGACCGGTGACCTTTCGCGCGGCGGGCACCAGCCTCTCGGGCCAGGCCGTCACCGACAGCGTGCTGGCCCTGATTGGCGAAGGTTTTGCCACCTGTGAAATCGGCCCGGAGGCAGCCACGGTGCGCGTCGGTCCCGGCATCATTGGTGGCGAGGTCAACTACCGGCTTGCCCCACACGGCCGCAAGATTGGCCCGGACCCGGCCTCCATCAACGCCTGCAAGATCGGTGGCATCGCCGCCAACAACGCCTCGGGTATGTGCTGCGGTACCGCACAAAACAGCTACCGCACCATGGCTGGCATGCGCGTGGTGTTGGCCGATGGCACGCTGCTCGACACCGAAGACAGCTACAGCGTGGCGCGCTTTCGCCAGAGCCATGCGGAGCTGATCGGCGCGCTCGAACAGCTGGGTGCATCCACGCGCGCTGACGCAGCGCTGTCGGATCGCATCCGCCACAAGTACAAGATCAAGAACACCACCGGCTACAGCCTCAATGCACTGATCGATTTTGAAGACCCGATCGACATCCTTTCACACCTGATGATTGGGTCCGAGGGCACGCTGGGCTTTATCGCCCGCATCACTTTCAACACGGTACCCGAGGACCCATTCAAGGCCAGTGCGCTGGTGTTCTTCCCCACGGTCGAGGGCGCGTGCCAGGCCGTGATTCGCCTCAAAAAGGAGCCCGTATCCGCAGTGGAGCTGCTGGACCGTCCGTCGCTGCGCTCAGTGCAGGACAAGCCTGGCATGCCACCCACCATGCGAACCCTGGGAGACGATGCCGCTGCCTTGTTGATCGAGGTGCGGGGTGAGACAGCAATTTCCCTGCAAGTGCGCATGGAAGCTGCGCAAGGCGCTATCAAAGGTATAGCAACGGTGGAGCCGGTGACGTTTTCCACTGATCCCGCTACCTGCGAGATGTACTGGAAAGTGCGTAAGGGTACCTTCCCGTCGGTGGGCGCCATGCGCCGCGCCGGCACCACCGTCATCATCGAAGACGTGGCCTTTCCGGTGGAGTCTCTGGCGGCAGCCACGCTTGACCTGCAGGCTCTGCTGCGCAAGCATGGCTACACCGAGGGCATCATCTTTGGACATGCCCTGGAGGGCAATCTGCACTTTGTCTTCACCCAGGATTTCTCGGAGCAGTCCGAGATTGACCGCTACGCCCGCTTTATGGACGACATCTGCGCCCTGGTGGTCGACAAGTACGACGGCTCACTCAAAGCCGAGCATGGCACCGGCCGCAACATGGCGCCCTTTGTGGAGAAGGAGTGGGGCAAGCAGGCCACCGACTTGATGCGTCGAATCAAGCAGCTATTTGATCCGGAGAATCTGCTGAACCCCGGCGTCGTTTTGAACGACGACCCGCAAGCCCACCTGAAACATCTCAAGCCGATGCCGGCCGCCGAAGAAATCGTCGACCGCTGCATCGAATGCGGCTTTTGCGAACCCCTGTGCCCCTCGCACCGTCTGACACTGTCTCCGCGCCAACGCATCGTCAGTTGGCGCGAGCTGTCTCGTCGTGCATCCGCCGGCGAGAGCGGTGGCGACGTGGAGGCCGACTTTGCCTACTTTGGTCTCGATACCTGCGCCAGTTGCGGCCTGTGTTCCACGGCGTGCCCGGTCGGCATTGACACCGGCGAACTGACTCGGTTGCTGCGGGGACGTGGCATGGGCAGCACCTCGCACAAGGTGGCACAGTGGACCGCCGACAACTTTGGCACAGTGACAACGATGTCACGCGTCGGCCTGAACCTGGGCCATGCAGCGTCGGCCGTGGTGGGCGACGGCCTGGTGGCGCGCCTGTCCGGGGGTACCTGGAAGCGTGGCATGCCCCATGCCGGGAAGGCACCCGCACCATACAGTGGAGGGGGCGACCCGGTGGTGTATTTCCCGGCCTGTGGCGGACGCATCTTCGGCGCCAACACCACCGACGAAGCCACGTTGCCTGAAGTCATCATGGAACTGCTGGTGCGCGCCGGTTACGCCCCGCGCCTGCCCGAAGGCTTTGACAAACTGTGCTGCGGCCAGATGATGGCGAGCAAGGGCATGAGCGACGAAGCCGACGCCATGGCAGAGGCTGTAACGCTGGCCCTCTTGAAGGCGGCGGACAACGGCCAGGGGGGGTATTACCCGGTCATCATGGATGCCAGTACCTGCTCGGTGCGCATGCAAAAGGTGCTGGCCGGTCGCCTGCAACTGCTGGACTTTCACGAGTTTGCCCACGATGCATTGCTACCACGACTGCGCCTGACCAAGAAACCCGGGCCCATTGCCTTGCACATCAACTGCAGTGTGCGGCGCATTGCGTCGGATACCAAACTACGCACACTGATGAAGGCGTGCGTTGCCGAGGTCGTGGAACCTGCCGGCGTGACCTGCTGCGGCTTTGGCGGCGACCGCGGCTTTGTGGTGCCCGAGCTCAATGTGCATGCCCTGCGCAAGGTGCACGACGCCCTACCCACCAACTGTTGCGAAGGCGTTTCCACCAACCGCACCTGTGAGATTGGCCTGACCGCCGAAACCGGGCGTCCCTATCGTTCTATCGCATACCTCCTCGAGGAGTGCAGCCAGGCAGAAGCCGTGAATACCTGTTAGCGCGCTCAAATCCCATTGAAATTTGAATCTCAACGCTTTTCCGCTCTGGGACGGAAGGGGAGAGCTTTGCCCAAATATTCCGTCACGTCGACGTTCGACCTTTCCAATAGGAGCCACCCAACATGCAAACCTGGCAGCAAATCTACAACCCCGTTGACAACCTTTGGTTGTCATCGTTGGTTGCGGCGATTCCCATTATCTTTTTCTTCCTGGCGCTGGCGGTTTTTCGCATGAAGGGACATATCGCCGGCACCATCACCGTCGTCCTGTCACTTCTGGTGGCCATATTCTTCTATGGCATGCCGGTTGATATGGCGCTGGCATCGGCCGGCTACGGGTTCTTTTACGGCATCTTCCCCATCGCATGGATCATTGTGACGGCGGTGTTTCTGTACAAGATCACCGTCAAGACCGGGCAGTTCGACATCATCCGGGCCTCGGTGGTATCGCTCACCGAAGACCAGCGCCTGCAGATGCTGCTGGTCGGGTTTGCCTTCGGCGCGTTTCTGGAAGGTGCCGCTGGTTTTGGCGCGCCGGTCGCCATTACGGCAGCACTGCTGGTGGGATTGGGTTTCAACCCGCTGTATGCAGCCGGTTTGTGCCTGATCACCAACACCGCCCCGGTGGCCTTTGGCGCCATGGGCATTCCCATCATCGTCGCTGGCCAGGTTACCGGCATTGACGCCTTCAAGATCGGCCAAATGGCAGGTCGCCAACTGCCGCTGCTGTCGGTGCTGGTGCCGTTCTGGGTCATCATCATCATGGACGGCTGGCGCGGTGTGCGCGAAACCTGGCCCGCTATTCTGGTGTGCGGTGTGTCGTTTGCCGTGACCCAGTTCTTTACTGCCAACTACATCGGACCTGAACTGCCGGACATCACCTCGGCTCTGGTCAGCCTGATTTGCCTGGCCATATTCCTCAAGTTCTGGAAGCCCGTGCGCATTTTCCGCTTCGATGACAAGGAGGCGACCATCAAGACCGAGTCCCATTCCTTGGGAGCCGTGCTCAAGGCATGGTCTCCATTTGCGATCCTGACCGTATTCGTCACCATCTGGTCACTCAAGCCCTTCAAGGCACTGTTTGCCAAGGGCGGCGATCTGGTCTGGACCGTGATCCAGATTCCGGTACCGATGCTCGACAAGCTGGTGATCAAGATGACACCTATCGTCAAGGTGGCAAGCCCCTATGCGGCCAACTATTCCTTCAACTGGCTATCGGCCACAGGCACCGCCATTCTGATCGCTGCCATCGTCACCGTCATCATGCTGCGCATGAAACCCGCTGACGCAGTGTCTGCCTTTACCACGACCTTGGCCGAACTTGTCAAGCCGATTTATACGATCGGCATGGTGCTGGCTTTCGCCTTTATTGCGAACTACTCGGGACTCTCAGCGACACTGGCCCTGCTGCTGGCAGGAACCGGAATGGCCTTCACCTTCTTCTCACCCTTCCTGGGCTGGCTCGGAGTGTTCCTGACAGGGTCGGACACCTCATCCAACGCGCTGTTCTGCAACCTGCAGGCCACTACCGCACAGCAGATCGGTGTCTCTGACACGCTGCTCGTGGCCGCCAATACCACCGGTGGTGTGACGGGCAAGATGATCTCGCCACAGTCGATCGCAGTGGCCACCGCCGCGGTGGGGTTGGTGGGCAAAGAGTCGGACCTGTTCCGCTTTACCGTGAAACACAGTCTGATGCTGTGCACCCTGGTAGGCATCATCACCACCCTGCAGGCATATGTGTTTCCATGGATGATTCCGTGACCTGAGCCTTGATGGAGGGCTCGCGCAGCGACAATAGGAATCATGTTCCATATTGTCCTGGTCGAGCCCGAAATCCCGCCCAACACCGGCAACGTCATCCGCCTCGCCGCCAACACCGGATGCACCCTGCACTTGGTGGAGCCGCTGGGCTTCAATTTTGATGACAAGCACATGCGCCGCGCGGGCCTGGACTACCACGAGTACGCCACGCTACTGCGCCATGCCAACTGGCAGGCATTTCTGGACACCGCACAGCCTGCGCCCGAGCGGCTTTTCACGCTGACCACCCGCGGCACGCGCAGCCCGTATGAAGTCGCGTTTCAACCGGGTGACTGGCTGGTTTTCGGCTCTGAAACCAAGGGGATTTCCGACACCGTGCGCAGTGCGTTCGCACCCTCTCAATGCCTCAAACTACCCATGCGATCAGGCCAACGCAGCCTGAATCTCAGCAACGCCGTGGCCATCACGGTGTTTGAGGCTTGGAGACAACATGACTTCTGCACCCTCCGCAACTAAGGGCGTGGGCGGCAGAGCGTTTTGCGCAGGTCAAGGTGGAGCCCGCACAGCGGGCGGGGGACACGGAGCAAAACGCTCTGGCGCTCACGCCCTCAGGGGTAATGCCGCGCGATCGACTCCGCAATGCACACCGGCTTCGGAGCACCCTCGCGTTCGACTGTCACTTCCCAGGTCATTTGCTTGCCGTTGTTGTCGATGGCATCACACGCCAGCAACTTCATGTGCGCCCGCAGGCGACTGCCCACCGGCACTGGCGCGATGAAGCGCACCTTGTTGAGGCCGTAATTGACGCCCATGCGCGTCTCCACAATTTTCAGAGCCGACTCGAAAAACTTCGGCAACAAAGAGAGCGTGAGAAACCCGTGTGCAATCGGTGCACCGAACGGTCCCGATTTGGCGCGCTCTTCGTCCACATGAATCCACTGGTGGTCACCCGTGGCCTGGGCAAACAGGTTGATCTGCTCCTGGGTGATGGTGATCCAGTCACTGACCGCGAGTTCCTGGCCGACCAGGGGCACGAGTTCAACAAGCGTTGCAAAGGTTTTCATGGTTGCTCCAGCCAGTCGCACAGCGGTTGCCACTGCTCCAGGTCTTTGGCAACCCGTCCTGGCGTCACATCAAACAGGGTGAGCCCCCGGGCCGCAAGATGAATATAGTTTTGCGTATCGCGCAGGTACCCAAGTATCGGCACACCGAGCTGATCTACAAATTCGTGCAGGTGGGTCGCCGCAAGCGTGCGCGCATCCACGCGCATGCCGACCAGCGCAATCCGGGTCTTGCCGGAATGCTTGTTGTCTGCCAGCTGGTCCAGAAACGCGCGGGTGGCAAAAATATCGAACACGCTGGGCTGCAGGGGAATCACGATCTTGTCGGCCATCTTCATGACCTCCTTGAAGCGCCCACCGTGCAGCCCCGCAGGCGTATCCAGCACCACATGCGTCGTACCCTTGGGAGGCCGCGCCGTCTGGTCGCCGCCCACATCCCACGCGTGGATGGTTCGCGCCGCGGCGGGCCGCAAGCCCAGCCATAGTTTCGAGGACTGCTGCCGGTCAATGTCGCCCAGCATCACAGTGTGCCCCCGGCTGGCGTAAAAGCCCGCCACGTTGGTCGACAGCGTGGATTTGCCGACGCCGCCTTTTGGATTGGCCACCACCACAATGGGCATCACAGTCTCCCGATGCTGAAAAATTTGTTATGTTACCGCCATGGAGCATACCCCTACCTGGCTGGTCAACAGCTTTATTTACCTCAGTGCCGCGGTCATCGCGGTGCCCCTGAGCCAGGCGCTCGGCCTGGGCTCGATCATCGGCTACCTGGCGGCGGGCATCGCCATTGG
>CAJBVC010000589.1 GCA_903958915.1 uncultured beta proteobacterium | reverse complement strand
CGAGCCCATATCGAGCTCCAGTCCGTCCGCATCAGCCAGCGTGATGTCCAGCGCCATGCCAAACGAGTGCACCGAACCGCGCTCGGGCGATCCCACATATTGGCGCAGATCCGTGCCGTGCAGCACATCCCACAACATCTGTTGCACCCGTTGCGGGCGCATGGCGTCGAGCACCAGCAGTTGCAGATCGGGTCGCACCGCCTTTAATTCCGCGGCCGCTGCTTGCAACGCACTGGCCGCATCCCGGTGCAGCCAGGCACAGTCGAGAAACGCATACAAGTCCTTGCCGAAGAAGTTGTCGCTGCTGGCGTAGCGCAGATCCACGGCAATGCCATCAATGTCCCCCAGGCCGACAAAATCCGGGTGACCGGGAACCTCCTCGCACGCGATGCCGGCCATGGGCGGCGCAGCCGGCGCCATCCGGTGCGAGTTAGGCACGGACGATGTCGCGCGCGCTGCGCTGTGCCAGGTAGAACCACTCGTTGCCTGCCGGCGCGCGCGGATTCGGGAACACAATGTAGCCATCTTCCTGGGCCACCACGGGAGTCCCATCGTGCCGCACTGCAATGCAGCTGCCGGCCGCCACCGCATCAAAACTGGACCATTCCCGACTGAATGCGTCGTCGGCGTGAAAGCGGTCCACCACCTGCGTCAAACGTAGCAATTCCACATCGGTATTGAGTGCTGGTGCTGGCCCGTCCACCAGACCCAGATGGGCCAGGGTATTACGAATGGCACGGTAGGCCACCTCCGGCGCCTGCGGGTCGTTGTGCTGGCCACATTCCAGCGTAATGGAGTAGCCACCCTGCGTGCGCATGTACTCGGTGGTGCCCACGCCATACAGCGGGTCGGTGCTGAGCAACTGTGCGCGCTCGTTCGGCTGGGTGCGCGCCAGGCGCTCCTGCACACCCATGGCAAAGGCGGACAACCAGCCTTCCACGATGCGCTTGGGGCCCAGGCAGCGCACCAGGGCTTCTTCTTCTGCGGCGCGTGTGAAGGGTTCCAGCGTGCCCGCATTGTTCTGCGGCCCCAGCATCGCAAAAGGCTGTGCCGGCGCCTGAAACGAGTGCAGATCAAGCAGGACATCGTGCTGCGCCAGCATGGGGCACAACTGGTTGGCAATGCGGTCTTCAAAATCCTGCGGGGTGTCGGAGGGGCGCAGATTGCGGTTCAGGTTGCGCTCGCCGTTGCGCTCCCCCTTTTGGTATGCCAACGGGTTGGTCACCGGTACAAAGGTCACCGTGCCACGCACAATCTTCAGCGCACCGGAGTCCAGCTCGCGCAGTACGCGTTCGATGCCACGGGTGCCGCAAAACTCGGTGCCGTGCACCGCACCCAGAACAATCAGTTTCGGGCCGGGCTGTAGGGAACGAAACTGGTGGATCCGCAGTTGCGCGGTGGAGTAGGTGGTCGGATATGCGTTTTCAGAGTTCATAGGTGTGCGTATTGGTCAGGCCGTGTACTGCGGTGATCCCCAGTCCGGGCGCGTCTGACAGTTCAATCCAGGGGCCACGCATGGTCATTCCGCCCTCTAACGGGTTGGCGCTGCAGAGTTGCGGGCCGTCGAGGTCGATGGTGGTCACCACATCGCTGAACGCCACCGCAAAGTGGGCGGCTGCTGTCACACTGATGCCGCTCTCCAGCATGCAGCCCATCATGCAGGTCTTGTGGTGGCGCCGCGTGAGGTTGGCGATCTCTATCGCCTGACTAATCCCTGCGGTTTTCATCAACTTGATATTGACGATGTCTGCACTGTGCGTCGCCAGAATGTGCAGTGCATCGCCCACCGAAAACACCGCCTCATCTGCAAGGATCGGGGTCATGGTGTTGTCGGTGACAAACTTCAGCCCGGCGATATCGGAGGCCTTGACCGGTTGCTCGACAAACTCCAGCAGCACCCCCGCTTTTTCCAGTGCCCCAATCACCTGCACGGCGTGTTTGGGCGACCAGCCCTGGTTGGCATCGAGCCGTATCGACACAGCCGGCCCCACCGCCCGGACAATGGCCAGGGTACTCTCTACGTCATCCTGCCAGGTGCGCCCGCCCACCTTGACCTTCAGCGCATCAAAGCCCTCGCCCACGGCGCGCAGGCAATCCTGCACCATGGTGGGGGTATCGTTCACACTGATCGTGACATCGGTCTTGAGACGCGGCACTCCGCCGCCGAGCAAGCGGTACAGAGGCACACCGAACTGCTGTGCGCGCAAGTCAAACAACGCAATTTCCAGCGCGGCTTTCAGACTGGTGTGGTGCTGAATCGACTGCTGCACCGTACGCAGCAGCGCGTTGAAGTTGCTCAGATCCTGACCCAACAATCGGGGGGCAATCAGATCGCAAACCGCACGCATCGACCCCAGTACATCACCGGTAATCACCGCCGTGGGGGGTGCCTCACCAAAGCCACGCAATCCGGTATCGGTCTCGACGATAAGCACCAGGTCATGCACATCGGTGACGGTGCGCAGGGCGGTCTTGAAGGCCACCTTGAGCGGAATCTTGATTTCACCAACAGTGACGCGCGTGATATGCATGAATTTTTCTGGTGTTTGCAACCCCCATGGCAGGCATTGCGATGAGGCTGGGTTGTCTCACAAATTGTAGTTCGCCAAAGTGCGCAGCTTGGGTACACTGGAGCCTGCTATATGAAAGTCAACACTATGAAAGTTCTTTTGGCAGTCGACGGCAGCGCGTACAGCAAGAAAATGCTCGCGTACTTGAGTACGCACGAGTCTCTTCTCAACGCCTCTAACGAATACCATGTGTTCACAGCACAGCCCGCCCTGCCGCCGCGCGCGCGCGCTGCCGTCGGCAAGGAGATCGTGGACAAGTACCACACCGAGGAAGCTGAAAAGGTGCTGGCGCCCATTACGAAGTTTTTGCTGCGCCATGGCGTCAACGCCAGTGGCAGCTGGAAGGTCGGCTCGGCCGGCGCCACGATCGCAAAAGTGGCAGAAGACGGCAAGTTCGATCTGGTTGTCATGGGCTCGCACGGACACAGCGCCTTGGCCAATCTGGTGATGGGCTCAGTGGCCACGCAGGTGCTGGCGCATTGCAAGGTGCCTGTTTTGCTGGTGCGTTGAGCCCAGGGGGGTGCGGCGTCGCGCTACCCCTGAAACGCGTGCGCCGCCGCATTAACCAGTGCCTCGGTCAGGCGGTCGATCACGGCGGAGTGCAGATTCCAGCAGTGCCAGTAGAGGTTGACGGGCAAGGCGACCTTGGGCGCCAGGTTCACCAGATCGCCCCTTCGCAAGCAGTCCGCGCACCTGCATTTCGGGAACCACGCTCGCACCCCAGCCTGCCTGCACGGCCCGCACCTGACCTTCTGAACTCGGAACAACGCGCTGGTTCAATGTCACCCGTTTGAGTCCGAACGCTCGGCTGACAAAGT
>CAJBVC010000588.1 GCA_903958915.1 uncultured beta proteobacterium | reverse complement strand
TACGCAGCCCTGCCTGTACCAGGGCATGGACCAGCTCGGCGTGGCGCAGTACCTCACCCGCATGGGCCTGGTTCTGGGCGATCAGGGCGAGGTGCAGGCAGCAAAGCTTGCCTGGATGGACCAGCCACAGTGGCAAGAACTGCGTCGCTACGTCGAGGACACTCTGGTCATCAAGGATTGGTTCGAGATGTTTGTGGCGCAGCACGTTGCGCTGGATGGATTGTTGTTTGGTCTGGCATATACCGAGGTGGACCAGGCGCTCAATGCCAAGGCCGGCCCGACGGTGTCGCTGCTCACCCGGTTTCAGACCGAGTTGTTTGATGACAGCAGCAAGTGGGTCGATGCGAGCCTGCGCATTGCAGCCGCCGAAAACCCTGAAAACAAGGCGCAACTGCAAAAGTGGATCGCGCACTGGCGTGCCCGTGCCGCAGCAGCGCTGCAGCCGCTGGCCAGTATGGCGCTGGGCGGTGATGCCGACTCCGCACTGGCGCGCGTGTCTGCCCGGCTCGACGCCCGCCTGGCCAAGGCCGGCGTTTCTGCCTAAACCCACGAAAGCAAACACCATGTCCAACGTATTCATTGCCTTTCAGAGAAACGAAGAGACCCGCTGCATCGTCGATGCGATCATGGTCGACAACCCGAACGCCACGGTCAATTTTCAGCCGGCCATGGTCAGGATCGATGCCCCCGACACGATGGTCATTCGGCGCAGCACCGTGGCCGAGCAGATGGGGCGCGACTTTGATCTGCAGGAACTGCACATCAACCTGATCACGCTGACGGGACACATCGAAGAAACCGATGACGACTTCACGCTGAGCTGGAAGCACTAAAAGCACGCTGCATTACAGATTCCATTCAGAGCCAAAACAAGCCAACCGGAGACACACCATGGACATGAAAGTCAACAAAAAGCTCAATCTCAAAGATCGTTACAACCTGATGACACGCGATCTTGATTGGGAACCCAGCTACCAGAAGAAGACCGATATCTACCCTTACCTGGAGTACGAGGGAATCAAAATTCACGACTGGAGCAAGTTCGAAGACCCGTTTCGCCTGACGATGGACGCCTACTGGAAATACCAGTCGGAGAAAGAGAAAAAGCTCTACGCCATCATCGATGCTTTTAACCAGAACAACGGGCATTTGCAGGTCACCGATGCGCGTTACATCAATGCGCTCAAGCTGTTTTTGACGGGCGTGTCCCCGCTCGAATACATGGCGCACCGGGGCTTTGCCCACGTTGGGCGGCAGTTTGCCGGGGCTGGCCCGCGCGTGGCCTGCATGATGCAGTCGCTGGATGAAATCCGCCACTCGCAGACGCAGGTCCACTCGATGTCGAACTACAACAAGTTCTACAACGGATTCCAGAACTTCCGCCACCAGCACGACCGCGTCTGGTACCTGTCGGTGCCCAAGTCGTTCTTTGACGATGCCATCACGGCCGGACCGTTTGAGTACATGGTGTCGATTGGCTTTGCTTTTGAATATGTTCTGACCAACCTGCTGTTTGTGCCGTTTGTGTCGGGCGCAGCCTATAACGGCGACATGGCCGCCATGGCCTTTGGCTTCTCGGCACAAAGCGACGAGGCCCGTCACATGACGCTGGGGCTGGAGATGATCAAGTTCATCCTGGAGCAAGACCCGGACAACCTGCCCATCGTGCAGCGCTGGATCGACAAGTGGTTCTGGCGCGGTTACCGCGTGCTCACCCTCGTGGCCATGATGATGGACTACATGCTGCCCAAGCGTGTGATGAGCTGGAAGGAAGCCTGGGAAACTTACGCTGAAGAAAACGGCGGTGCCTTGTTTGCGGATCTGGCGCGCTATGGCATCAAGGTGCCGGCCGGGTGGACACAGGCTTGCAAAGACAAAGACCATTTGTCGCACCAGGCCTGGGCCGTGTTCTACAACTACGGTGCAGCAGCCCCCTTTCATACCTGGACACCGTCCGAGTCCGAGATGCAATGGCTGTCGGAAAAATACCCCGACACCTTTGACAAGTACTACCGGCCCCGCTATGAGCATTGGGCCAAAGAGGCCGCCGAGGGCAAGCGGTTTTACAACACCACGCTGCCCATGCTGTGCCAGACCTGCCAGATTCCGATGTTCTTCACTGAGCCGGAAGACCCCACCAAGATCGCTTACCGCGAGTCCGATTACAGCGGCATGAAGTACCACTTCTGCTCCGATGGATGCAAGAGCATTTTTGACCATGAGCCCGAAAAGTACATCCAGGCCTGGATGCCGGTACACCAGATCTACCAGGGCAACTGCTTCACGCCAGAGGCCGATCCGACGGCGGCAGACTTTAACCCCCTGGCCGAAGTGCTGAAGTGGTACCGCATGGAAATGGGTCGCGACAACCTTGACTTCGAAGGTTCGCAGGACCAGAAAAACTTCAAAGCCTGGCGTGATCTCGCCAAAGGCAAC
This sequence comes from uncultured beta proteobacterium, assembly GCA_903958915.1. Lineage (GTDB taxonomy): Bacteria > Pseudomonadota > Gammaproteobacteria > Burkholderiales > Burkholderiaceae_C > Allorhodoferax. The sequence continues at coordinate 4,332 of CAJBVC010000588.1, read as the reverse complement.
TAAAGCACGACCACCAGGAGACCCATTCATCATGGCTATTACTTCCGTCCGTCCCTACCCCTTCATCCAGAAGGACACCGTGGACAAGTTCCCGGCGCCTTTGCTTTACATCGGGTGGGAAGACCACCTGATGTTTTGCGCGCCCTTTTGCATTCCGCTGCCGCCAACGATGAAGTTTGGTGACCTGCTGGCGGGGCCACTGCCCGGCGTATTTGGTGCACACCCTGACTTTGCCAAGATCGACTGGAACGCCGCTGAGTGGTTTAAGTCCGGAAAGCCCTGGTCGCCGGATGCCACGAAGTCGCTGGCTGAAAACGGTCTGGGTCACAAGGATGTGATCCGCTTTCGTACACCGGGCTTGCATGGCTTGAACGGTTCGTGCAACTAAAGGGACGAAGCGCTGATGGGTTATCAACTCACTTTTGAATCGACGGGGCAGGTGCTGGAGGTTGAGGACGGGCAAACCATTCTCGATGCTGCCTTGCGTGCCGGCATTTACTTGCCGCACGCATGCTGCCACGGTCTGTGCGCCACCTGCAAAATCGACATCACCGACGGTGAGGTGGACCATGGGGTGGCATCCAACTTTGCGCTGATGGACTATGAGCGTGAAGAGGGCAAGACCTTGGCCTGCTGTGCCACACTGCAATCAGACGTGACGACGAATGCCGAAATCGAAGACGAGCCCGATGCCCTGAACCTGCCGGTGCAAGACTACCGCGGAACGGTGTCGCGCATCGAGGATTTGACGCCCACCGTGAAGGGCGTCTGGATCACGCTGGACGCGCCGCAGCAGATCGTGTTTCAGGCCGGGCAGTACATCAATCTGGTGGTGCCCGGTGAGGAGCAGGCGCGTGCATTTTCCATCGCGAGCGCGCCCTCAAAGGGGGGCGAGATCGAGCTCAATATTCGACGCGTCCCTGGCGGGGCCGCAACCGGCTGGGTTCACGACGTGCTGAAGCTGGGCGACGCGGTGCGCTTTAGCGGCCCTTACGGGCGCTTTTTTGTGCGCCAGACCGAGCATGTGGCACAGCAACTGCCCTACCTGTTCTTTGCCGGTGGTTCCGGCCTTTCGAGTCCGCGCTCGATGATCCTGGACTTGCTGACACAAGGCATCACCCGGCCGATAACGCTGGTCAATGGGGCGCGGTGCCAAGCCGAACTTTACCACCATGACGAATTCAAGGCACTGGCAGCGCAGCACACAAACTTTGACTACGTAGCCGTGCTCTCCAATGAGCCGCCCGAGTCGGTGTGGGAGGGCGCTCGCGGTTTTGCGCACGAGGCTGCAAAAGTGCATTTTGAAAACGATTTTCGGGGCCGCAAAGCCTACCTGTGCGGCCCGCCTTTAATGATTGAAGCCTGTATCAGCACACTCATGCAGGGGCGGCTCTTTGAGCGCGATATCTATACCGAAAAGTTCATCTCGGCGGCTGACGCGCAACAGGTGCGCAGTCCGCTGTTCCGCAAAATTTGACGGCAAGCCTTGATGCCATGACCGTCCACACCGTGACCATTGAAGACGACGGCAGCAGCTACCGCTGCTCTGACGCCCTGAGCCTGCTCGAAGGCATGGAGTCGCTAGGCAAAAAGGGAATTCCGGCGGGTTGCCGCGGGGGTGGCTGCGGCGTCTGCAAGGTGCAGGTTCTCAGTGGCTCGTACACCAAGCGGGTCATGAGCCGCGAGCACGTCAGCGAGCAGGAGGAAGCACAAGGCTGCGTCCTGGCGTGTCGCGTGCGCCCGAGCAGCGCCATTGCGCTGCGGGTGATTGGAAAAATGAAAAAAAACGTCTGTCGGGTGGTTGAGCCGAAAGACGTTCTCTCGCCCTCTCAACTTGAAATCAAACAGGAGACTACAAAATGGCAATGACAGGTGTTTTGCGTCCGGGCCACGCCCAGATACGCGTGCTCGATATGGACGAGTCGGTCCAGTTCTATACCGATGTGATGGGTCTGGTGGAAACCGGGCGGGACGCATCGGGCCGCGTCTATTTCAAGACCCGTGCCGAGCGCGATCACAACAGCATCGTGCTGCGCAAAGCTGACCGCGCCGGGCTGGACTTCTTTGGCTACAAAGTGCTCAACAAGGCCACTCTGGAAGAGCTGGATGGAAAACTCAAGGCTTACGGCGTGAAAACCGAGCGTATGCCGGCAGGAGACATGCTGGAAACCGGTGAACGCGTGCGCTTCACGATTCCGACGGGACACACCATCGAACTGTTCGCCGAGAAGACCGATGTGGGCAGTGTCACAGGCTGCAACGACCCCGAAGTGGATGTCATCGATGGCAAGGGCATTCGACCGATCCGCATGGATCACGCGTTGCTGTACGGTGGTGACATTGATGGTTCGCGCAAGCTGTTTGAAGAGGTGCTGGGTTTCAACCTGGTCGAGCGCGTCAAGCTCGAAGACGGTGCGACCGACCTGGCTGTCTGGTTGACTTGCAGTGCCAAGGCCCACGACCTGGCCATGGTGCGCCACGCCGAGGACGGCAAACTCCACCATGTGGCGTTCCAGATGGGGAGCTGGGAGCAGGTGCTGCGCGCCGCCGACATCATGAGCATTAACCGGGTCTCGATCGACATCGGCCCAACCCGCCACGGCATCACGCAAGGAACCACGATCTACTTCTTTGACCCCTCCGGCAACCGCCTGGAAACCTTCTGTGGCGGCTACGACCACTACCCGGACATGCAGCCGGTTACCTGGAGTTGGGAGCACGTCGGGCGGGGTATTTTCTACCACGACCGCAAGCTCAACGATGCATTCCTGAGCGTGGTGACCTGATGCAAATTGCGCATTCCCAATCGGTGATTGACTGGGAGGCTGCTGCCGTCGCTGTGCGCGCAGCGGCGGCGCACGCCGAAACCATGGGTATTCGCATCAACGTGGCGGTGGTTGACACGGGCGGCACCCTGGCGGCTTTTTTGCGCATGCCGGGTGCACCCCTGCACTCGGTCGATATTGCCATTGACAAGGCCTACACCGCCGTCAGCTTCGGCCTGGCAACCAGCCAATGGCATGCGGCTTTGCAGCAACACTCCAGCGCCGTACGCGAGGGCATAGTGCTGCGCCCGCGTTTTGTTGCCTTTGGCGGCGGGGTTCCGATACTTGCAAGTGGCCAGCGCATTGGCGGCATTGGTGTCTCCGGCGGTTCCGAGCATGAGGATGAAGTCTGTGCCCACGCCGGGCTGGCAGCACTTGGATTGCCGTCCTAGACCTGCCCGTCCCGATTCCACATTTGAGAGAGAAATATGAGAGATATCAAGAACTTCATCAACGGCGAGTACGTCACCAACCTCAGCGGCAAGACCTACGAAAAGCGTAACCCGGTGGACAACTCGTTGATCGGCAACGTGTTTGAGGCCGGCAAGCCCGAAGTCGACGCCGCTGTGGCCGCTGCACGCGCTGCCTTGCGCGGTCCGTGGGGGCAGTTGTCAGTGGTCGAGCGTTGCGCCATGCTGGACGGCGTCGTGGCCGAGATCAACCATCGCTTTGATGATTTCTTGCAGGCCGAAGTGGCGGACACGGGCAAGCCTGCGCATCTGGCCTCGCACATCGACATCCCGCGCGGCGCTGCCAACTTCAAGATTTTTACCGACACCATCAAAAATGTGTCCACCGAATCGTTCGAGATGCGAACGCCTGACGGCAAGGCGGCGCGCAGCTACGGCGTGCGCACCCCGCGTGGTGTCATCGCCATCATCTGCCCGTGGAATCTGCCGCTGCTGCTGATGACCTGGAAATGCGGCCCGGCGCTGGCCTGCGGCAACACCGTGGTGGTCAAACCATCCGAATGCACCCCCAGCACCGCCACGCTCTTGGGCGAAGTGATGAACAAGGTCGGCGTTCCGCCCGGTGTCTACAACGTGGTCAACGGTTTTGGCGTGGACTCGGCGGGCGCCTTTCTCACGGCCCATCAGGGCGTCAACGGTATTACCTTTACCGGCGAAACCAAAACCGGCACCGCCATCATGAAAGCCGGTGCCGACGGCATCCGCCCGGTGTCGCTGGAACTCGGTGGCAAGAACGCCGCGGTGGTGTTTGCCGACTGCGACTTTGAGAACGCGGTCAACACCGTCACCCGCTCCGTCTTTGAGAACTGTGGCCAGGTCTGCCTGGGCACCGAGCGTGTCTACGTCGAGCGCCCCATTTTTGACAAGTTTGTGGCCGCCCTCAAAGTCAAGGCTGAAACCATGAAGCCGGGTCGCCCGTTTGACCATGACACCAAAATAGGGCCGCTGGTTAGCAAAATTCACCAGAAAAAAGTGCTGTCCTACTATGCCCGCGCCAAGGAAGAAGGCGCCAACATCGTGTTCGGCGGCGGCGTGCC
>CAJBVC010000587.1 GCA_903958915.1 uncultured beta proteobacterium | reverse complement strand
TGAAAAAAAGCGATACAATTCGAGGCTTCGCAAATATTGATCCCTGAACGGATTGATGTTTGATGGGACGTTAGCTCAGTTGGTAGAGCAGCGGACTTTTAATCCGTTTGTCGTGGGTTCGACCCCCGCACGTCCCACCAGAAAACCCTTGCCAGATATAGAAAGCCTGCTACTGAAAAGATAGCGGGCTTTTTTTGTTGGTGGCTCCGTTGCCAGAATATTGCCAGAAAATCTGTGGATGCCAGTGTTCCTATCGGTTGATTGGGTCTAGTTCCGAATGTGCCTTTGTGTCTCAGTGATTCACGCTAGATTCTCGGTGCGACGCAACTACTTCCCACATTCCTTTCGCTCCCACTTGTCTTTGGCTTTAGCCTCAGCAGTCGTCTGCCATTGCATATTGCTCGGTGCGTCCGCACCGTTGCAGGCTGGAGGCTTGATGTGGTCAATCACGTAGCCCTTGCACGGCCCTTTTGGGTGAACCAGTAGCAGGACAGGGATGCTGCTTCTTGAAGTCCACTACGGCGCTCTGGCTGCGCTTGCGAGCAGCCCACACAGGTACTTGAGTCAGGGTCAACATCAGCGCAAGCAGCAACCAGTACTTCAGCTGGTCATTCTGGCACGGCACTGTTCCAGAAACCGGCAGTCCAAGACCCCCACCGTACCCGTATCACCCCCTTTTGCCCACGCCTGCTCCAGCAGGCCTTACGCACTAATCTGGTCTGACAAATACCCCCCCATGCATTTCCAATTCCAGACCCCCCGGGGGGTATATAAAAATTGCTATAGCAAGCGTAAAGGCACCGATCCTCACCTTGCAGAAGCTAAAGGTTACCGATCCGCAATCGGTGACACATCGTTTACCCACTCGCCCCGACAACCCTTTGGATAACCGACACACCTCACCCTGCCTGCTTGGCGATTCTGAGCATCCCCATACGTTCAGTCCTAAGTTCACGGATTTGAGTTTCGATGTCGGCTAGCACTACTCGGGACAGGCTATTTCTTAGGTGGTGCTGCCGTGGAGGCAGTTTCCTTCACGGTAGGTTTGCTGGTGTATTGGTCAAGCGCTTGGAGAAAGTTGCCGGGCTTGCTTAACTCTCGAATCAGGGCTTGAGATGCTTCCAACTCTTTAGCTGACATGGATGGAGCCAACGCCTTGGCGTTTGCCGACGCTCTGTTATTGCCAGAAGGGTCGTTGGTGCCAGACACTGAGTACAGAGCATGGGCGACAACCCGGCTTGCTGGCATACCTTGGCCCAAGGCAAACATCGCACCGAGGTTGTTCTGAGCAGCTGCATGACGTTGCTCAGCCGCCATGCGGAACCACTTTACCGCTTCCTTGTAGTTCACTGATACGCCTTGACCCGATGCGTAGAGAAGGCCCAGTCCGTATTGGCTGGGTGCTAAGCCTTGATCGGCTGCCAAGCGGTACCACTTCGCTGCCTCTTTGTAATCTAGCGGTAGTCCTTGCCCGTTAGCGTATCTCGCAGCGAGGTTGAGTTGTGCCGAAGCATCACCTTGGTCGGCAGCCAAGCGAAACCACTTGATGGCTTCTTTGATGTCCTTTGGAACGCCTTGACCACCGTCGTACATCGCACCGAGGTTATTCTGGGCTGAGGCATACCCCTGCTCCGCGGACATGCGGTACCACTTAAAGGCTTCTTTGCTGTCCTGCTGAACACCTTGACCACTGTCGTACATCGCACCAAGGTTGTATTGGGCAAGCCTTAAGCCCTGTTCGGCTGCCAAGCGCAGCCACTTCGCGGCTTCCTTTGCATCCTGAGGAACAGCCTGCCCAAGAGCATACATCTGCCCGAGCATGTACTGCGCACCGGCATCTCCCTTTTGCGCAAGCGGCTTGAGTTCTCGCAAGGCTGCTGCGTAGTCTTTATTCCCGTAAGCGGTGATGCCTTCATCTAACCCAGCAAAAACTCCTGTGGAGAATGTCGCGCAGGCGAGACCAATTGCCAGAAAAAAGCTGCTGGGTTTGAACTGCATCGTGTCTCCTTTTGTGACTAGCGTGTTCGCACCCGAAATGGCTGCGCCAATTAGTTTAATACGATACTACCTCTCTGCATGATTCGCATGGCCCGGGCAATGATTGAGCCGCGTGCAGGCAAGGTGAATGGGTGCGACGACGCGCTCAAGCCCTCGAACAGACCTACTTGCCACCCTTGGCATCAGCCTCGCACTTCTTCATGAAAGAGTTCTTCGCAGCACCTGCAAGAGGCGTTCCGTTCTTATCGATGGCTTTGTCCGCACATCCTGATGTAGCCTTGGAGTCCGCCTCACACTTCTTGATAGACGAAGCCTTCGCAGCCCCAGCCAGTGGCAACTATTGTCAGCCCAACATATGTAACAAAACGCCAAGAGCGTTAGAAATTCCACTTGCCACTTTCAGTAGCACTTCCCAAAACTTGCTCTACATCAAAAAGCCAGAGCCACACAAGCACAGAATGACTGCATAAACGCCACTCGCGTCGTTGGTTGCAAGCGAGTAGGCAGCGAGAGTGGAAACTGATTGCGTGTGCAAACTCGACAGTCTGCCACTTTGATAACTGAATGAACTTGTGACTGTTTGAAGGGGATGGATATGAGACTTGTCGCCTATTGCTGTTTGGCTGCACTGATCACAGCATGTGGTGGTGGCACATCGAGTGCGACTGACAAGACCACAGCAGCAGCACCAACACCCTCTGCATCAGCACCAGTGTTTGAAACACCACCAGCGCCAAAGTGAAGCGGGGCGGGTTATGACGACCACTAGGTCTGTATTGCTGTGGTGGGGAATGTTGTTTGCTTTCACTACGGCAACAGCCCAAGTTCAGCAGTCCTATCAATTACAGACAACGCAAGGCTGGAACTTGCTTGGCAACAGCGTCGACAAATCCATAAACATCGCAACGATGTTTGGCGACACCAACAAAGTCACATCTGTTTGGAAATGGGACAACACTGGAAATAGGTGGATGTTCTACGCACCATCGCTGTCTACGGCTGAACTTCAATCCTACATATCGAGCAATGGATTTGGACTGCTGACAACTATTGAAGGTGGCGAGGGGTATTGGGTAAACGCAAAGACTGCGACTGACTACGGACCGCAGACTGGCTTGGGTGTCATTTCCCCAAAACTGGGTGCGGGTTGGAATTTAGTTGCCAGTGGAGGGACGGCTGACAGTTCGACAGTTAGTGTGGAAATGTTTTCACATATCTCAAAGAAAGTCGTCGATGTTACGTCTGTTTGGCAGTGGGCTGGTATGAAATGGAACTTCTATGCGCCAGCGCTGATGATGGATGGGACGTTGTCCAGTTATCAAACTGCGAATAAGTATGGGCCAATTACGGGAAGTGTTAGTGGTGTGGGCAAAGGATTTTGGGTAAAGGGCGATGCTGCGAAGGTAGTAACGCCAATCCCAGTTTTGCGTTCATCGCATGAGAATAAGATGGCTGCTGGGAATGCGCTGGGACCGCAGAAAATGCCAAATGACAAGAGTGGCAATGCTCGAGCATTTGCAGACTTTTTGCAAGACGGAAGCTACACCGTAGTTGTAAACACACTGGAATATAACAATTCACTTCCGCTGGACAAAGCAATACTGGGCCACATATATTTCCTTAAGCAAGTAAATGGACAATGGATAGATATTACAACCCTACTTCTCACAAATAACACAGGCTGCATTCATCCGCGTAAGGCAATGGTTGCTGATTTAAACGGCGATGGCAAACCAGATGTTATCTTGGCTTGTCATGGCTATGATTCTCCACCATATCCAGGAGAACAGCAGCGAGTATTAATGAGCCAAGCTGATGGCACCTATGAGAATGTCGCGCTACCTACCACTGCATATGCTCACGGCGGTAGTGTTGCAGACGTGAATGGAAATGGGTATTCAGATATTATTTACACAGACACATCGATTCGTCAATCTCCTTTTTATCTCGTAAATAAAAAGGACGGAACTTTCACAGAAGACAAGACCAGGATGCCACAGAGTGTTATTGGCAAGGGAATTTATTCTTTAGAATTTATAGATGTAAAACAAATTGGTCAATATGATTTGTGGGTTGGTGGATTGGTTTATTTCGACAAATTTCCGCAAGCATCTATTGCGCCAACATTTTATTATAATGACAAGACCAATCACTACTCAGACATTAGCAAACTATCCATGACAACAGTAATGAAAAATGTTACTCCATTGGATATAGTTGTTAAGAAGAATGCAGTTTATATGCTGCATATTCAAGATCAATATGTTGGTGTGCAAATTGAAAAATACGAACTGACAAGCGGTATTGCATCCGTTCTATATACACATAATGGATCATATTCCGCAGACAATTCGAGTACTTGGTTTGATTTTATCGTTTTGTATAAAGACAGTCTGGTGCCAATGGATGCAAATTATCAAATATCTATTCCAATTCCATAATTTAAATCAACTCCAGGAGAGCGAGGAGTTAATTCTTAGTCCTGTTCTGCTGGGCCATCGTCTAGCAACGGAACGCCCACTCACATCAATCAATCAGTTCTACAGCGTTGCGAAGCATTTGGTCATTACAGTCAACGTAGCGTTGGGTGTCAGCGATACGATTACGTGAGATTTCAGCGTCGTGTCCACACGACACCGTCCCGTAAATAGACGCTTCATCCATCAGCATTCACTTCCCCACAACAGCCTATGAGTGACACCCAGCGCCCCCGCTTTGGGCTGTGCTTATCGCAATCAAGTTGCCAATTCCAACGGAAATGCGCCAAAGCGTTAGAAATAGCACTTGCCACTGGCAATCGCAGTTTCAAAAAGTTGTATCTGGTGCAACTGTCTATGACAAGGCCGGAACATCAGTGCGCAGAGGTGTGTTGATGTGGCGACTGGCACCACCTGCTGGGGTTCTGCGGCGAACCCGATACAACGCTAGACTGCGGAATCTATGTGTCTGGCAGCACGCTGCTATTGAATGTTAGCGTCCATTAGTCGAACAATTGCTAAACTTCCCCGCTCAACCATCTGTTGTACCGAAAGGCACTTGTCTCCGATCTGGAGAGAGTTGTGGGACCAGTGGTCAAGTGGCAGGATTGATGAACTACTGGTTAAAGCGAATGATGGGCACAGTCAGGGTGATAGGCTCTGCACCGATGGTAGTGCTACAGGATATACCCGCAGCATTGGCAGCGGCACTGTTGCTTACTGCAGTTCTGGTGACGGTTATGCTGGCATCGCTATTGAACGCAAAGTCATAGCTAACGTTGCAAGCTCTGTGAAATCTCGTGCCGGATATCTTGGCTGTCCGGCCAGTCACTGGACCACTCAACAGGTCAAATATATCGAGTTGCGGAACAGGAAGCATTGCCTTGCCGTCTGGCGTGTAAAACGTAAAGTTCCCATCTTTGTTGAAATAAATGGTCGCGATCATGTTGCCTTCATCCTGATGCAGCGACAAGTACTGCCCGGTAGACCACTGGTAGATGCCGTCATAGGACACTGCTGCACCCGGGGCGGGAGGAGGCTCAAAAGGCACCGTAGCGGCGACAGCTAAGGGCGCCACGACTGCCCCAACCAGTTGGCAAGCCAGCGCAACGTATTGCAGCAAGCTACGAGAAACCGTAGCTGCTGTACTCGCCCCATTTCGGACGACAGGGTAACCCGCAACGATGGGCGCCACGGTGACATTAACGTTCGGGAAGCTAGGTGATTCTGGAAAAGTCGACATTTTTGTTCTCCCTGAAAAAGTTCTGAGCGTCTGCACGGCGGACCGGATAAGTGCGAGGGTTTCAGCAAGACACTTAAGGCTCATCGGTTGACTCCCGGCGAAGGTGGTGTCTCGAATACTGGTTCTTTATTGCTCGTCGCTGTTGGGCGGGTGTTGGCCGAAGGGCTGTCAGTGTCTCCACCACAGGACACCAGGAAAAATAGAACCATGGTCAGAGCTACGAGTGTTTTCATGGTTGCTTTCAGTGGATTGCTATCCTGCAAATAATACGGCTGATGGTTCCAGAATACAACTTCCTCTCGTGTTCAACGGATCAATTTGAGTCCGAAAAAGAACGGCACCGGTCCACCTGTAAAGGCAATTTCCTTGCAACCGCCAAAAAACCCCGGTGATGAAAACTTCGGGACATGGCCAATTCCCTGGCTGCCTTCCAAAGTAAAGAATGAAGTCCCGGGGGTGCTGAGAGTGCGATTGAGCGGAACATCTATGACGTCACCCGTACCCACTACCTTGCCATCCGAGTTGTACAGTGAATAATTGAACCGCTTTAGCACCGTGTAGTCGGTTGAAAATTCAGCCGACAAAGAGGAGGAACCATCCGAATCCGAATATTTGTAGGTATACGTGGCGCCAGACCATTGGCCACCGGGAATCGTTGAATAGCCGCTGTCGTTATTTGTACAGTATTGCTGCTTACCCTCGGGGTCAACATAAGAGTATTGAGAGTACGACCAGGTGACTTGAATCTCCCCAGCGCACTCGATCACTACCTCGACCGGTGTCTTTCGGCCATAACGAATTCCGGCATCAACGAACGCCGAGTCACTGATATTGGTCACGATCAGCGAGTATTTGTCACTTGCAATTGGCGTAAAGTTTTTGTCCACTTCGGCCACTAGCGTTGTCAGGTGGTAGAGCCTGACGCTGTAAGTACCAGCACCCTTCTTCAGATTGATTCTGCAACTCGGGTTTGCGGAGCTGCTGTTGGCCAAACTGGTGAAATCAATCTTGTGCTTCTTGGTAGAAAGTTGGTACATGTCGTCGACAACGTTCAAAGATGGGGTTGCTGCCTTATAGACCAGCGTACTGTCCGGTGCAGGTATCGGCCAGCCCATGCCAGTAGTTCCCAGTACCAGCTTGGTTGTGAACGTGTTCCATTCGTCAGCCACGTTAATTCCTGCCGTCTTCATGGCGTCAATGGGTACTCCATAACCAGCTCCATTGAGTATGTTTCGCCAAAGTACCAAAACCAGATCAGGACCGTATTTATTGGTTAAGTAGCGCAGAAATGTGGATCCTCCGTAACCGAAATTTTGGGGGTCAGTGGCGCAACCGTAGCCCAGTCCTTTTGAATAGTAAGCATTGCCGCCAAATACCTGTTCGCGTGCCGGCGTACCAAGGTAGGGCGGCGAATCAAGCATTTCGCCCTCAAACCAAGTAGATGACGCATCGTAAAGGCATAAGCCTCTGGAGTTCCAGACCGCCTTGATCAGGGCATGGGCCGGGTCATAGGTGTTTTGGATGGCATGGAAAAACTCGTGTCCAATCGTGACTTCCATCTCGCGATCATCACTCGCCGAGGGAGAATTGCACACCCGAGTTGGCAACTTGAACTCGACTACCAGATTATTGAATAGTCCCAGTGGATTGGCAGTCCAGGCGTGGGTGCTCAACGTGCCCCATTCGCCAGGCAACATGTCGACCACGTCCATGGTCATACGTGTGGCGGGCATTGCCAAACCAAAGGGGTCAAATTTCATTGTTCCGACCAGCCTGCTGTAAGCCTCCTCGGCATTCTGCAACCACTGATTCATCACCAGCGAATTGCAGCCCTTGGCTGGGTAGCGAATGTTGAAGTGGGCCGAGCTTTTCATGGCATAGCCAGCGAAGATGTAAATCGTGAAGGAATTGTTGCTAGGGCTTGCGGCCGCAGCCTTTCGCACGGCACTGCGCGACTCCACAGCCGAAGTTGTCGTGCCACTTGTGCTGGCGGGCAAGGTCACTGTATAGCCGTTCGCTCCAACGGAAACCTCCAGCAGTTTGATACCACGATGTGGCGTGGCGTTATACATATCCGTGAACTGATCATCAACCACTGCGGCCAAAGGCATTTCCGTGGCGCCGACGGTCGTCTTGGCAGCGAAGTTGAGCGTGATAGGTTTCTTCAAATCCGCGCCTATCTCGATACGGTAAGCACCCGACAACACTGTCGATCCTGCATTGAAGGTCAAGTCTGCGGATGTCTGAGTGACAACAACATCGACCGGATTTGCGACTGCCGCTTGCGGGAAATTCATCACCAAACCGTCGGCCACTACCGTTCCGCCCGAAGTTCCTATGGTTGCTGTAGATGTTTTGTTGTCAGCCCGGTTGATCCAAAACCCCATCCCCGGGGCGAGTTTCTTGTTGGTGGCCGCAAAGTCGAGATAACCCTTGGTTTGAATATACGAGGCCAGCCCGCCTGTGGCATCCAGGCTGGGTACATACAGGTACCATTTCGCAAGAGCCGTATCCCAGGCCCACAGCGAGGTAAAGTTGTTCGGAACTTGTCCGGCGGCAGGCGTTGTGGTGCTCACTGCACTGTTGAAGGCGCTCGGGGTTTTGTTATCGCCGACGGCGATCAGACTCCACTCTGATTGCGAGTTCTTGAAAGATGCGGAGTCGATCGGGGAGCCTGTGGGCAGGGCCACAGTGAACGGTACTTTCGCATACAGCCAGTAACCTTCGCCGCCGG
>CAJBVC010000586.1 GCA_903958915.1 uncultured beta proteobacterium | reverse complement strand
TGCCATCCACCACGATCTTGACCGGTTCAGTCCCCGGTGCGGCTTCCAGCAGGTTGACCGACAATCCTGCCTGCTCGTAGAAGCCCTTTTCTATCGCAGCGTAATAGCCCGCAAACTGGAATGCATGGGTCCATTTGAGCTGCAGCGTGACTGCCTCCAACGCATGCACCGCCGTTGCTCCCAACAGACAACATGACCTTGCCCCCGAAAAACGTACTTCTTAGCTGATGGGTAAAAATCAGTTTAAGGAGTAGAAGATGAGTGAAACGAAACGACGTGCCAAGTACACACTGGAATTCAAGATGGAGGCAGTGCGGCTGGTCAAGGGTGGGCAGGCATGTTCAGTGACTGCCAAGATACTGGGCATCCCTAAGGCGAGTCTGGAGAACTGGGTCAGGCTCAATGCCAAGGGTCAACTCAAAGGTGCCAGTGATAAGCCGGTCAATCCAGAACAGATGGAATTGGCCCGACTGAGGGCTGAACTTGCACGGGTAAAGATGGAGCGTGATATCTTAAAAAAAGCCACGGCGTACTTTGCTCGGGAATCGCTGTGAAGTACGCCTGGATTGTCAGCAACAAGGCAAAGTGGCCCATCACCTTGGCGTGCGACGTATTGGGTGTCAGTGCCAGCGGTTACTTCGAACACTGTCGACGCAAGAAGTTGGACAAACCCACCAAGCCAGGAGCGAATAGGCGCATGAGCGACGAAGCCCTGCTGGTACACATTCGTGCCATCCATGCGGAGGTCAAAGGGGAATACGGCTGGCCCAAGATGTGGAAGGAACTGGTGGCACGAGGTTATCGCGTGGGCAAGGAACGGGTACGTCGTCTGATGAAGAAACACGGCATCCGCGCTCGGTCCAAACGCAAGTTTGTGGTCACCACGGACAGCAAGCACCATCTGCCCATTGCGCCTGACTTGGTGCAGCGCAACTTCACCCCGACTGCACCCAATCAGGTCTGGACGGGTGACATCACGTATATCGCCACCGATGAGGGGTGGTTGTACCTGGCCGCTGTGATTGACCTGTTCAGCCGCCAGGTAGTGGGCTGGAGCATGCAGGCGCACATGCAGAGCAGCTTGGTGACGGACGCATTGAAGATGGCATGGTTCCGGCGTCACCCTGCGCCGGGTCTCATCTTCCATTCGGACCGTGGCAGCCAATATTGCGGGCATGAATTCCAGAACACGCTCACGGGCTACAAGATGAGAAGTTCAATGAGTCGCAAGGGCAATTGCTGGGACAACGCACCCACGGAGAGCCTATGGGGTCGCTTAAAAGTGGGCAGGCTATATGGACAAACGTTTTCCACTCGCAGAGAGGCAATGGACGAAGTGATTGACTGGCTGACCTTCTACAACCACAGCCGGTTGCACTCCACTCTGGGGTATGTCAGTCCCATGAAGTTTGAAGAACGCTGGACTGCGGCACAGCAATCGAAGGCCGCATAATCGAACGGCTAAGCGGTACGTCGAACAGGGGCAGGTTCACACATGCAACTCTTGAGTTCGCGTTCTAACAAGTCTATCTACTCGAACTTCACACCTCTGGTCTACGCGTGCCTAATGCTTGCCTATTTTTCCTGCTGCGCTGAACCAGACAATTTGCACGACTTCTATTAACCTGAGAAAGGAACACTATGTCCCTCGTTAATACCCTAATGGTAAGACCTACTGCATTGTCCAAAGCATCGCGGTACACAGTGATGAATGGTGTCCTCTACATGGCATCTGGGGCCGCGATGCTGCTCATGCCTGATACATTGCGCAGCATTTACATGGAGCCTGCATTTGTTGGCAGGGAAGAAGGCTTGGTGAGACTTGTTGGAATGATGCTCACAATCATCGGTTGGTTCTACTTCTTTGGCGGCCGCACGGGTGCGAGGCAAATCGTAGCGGCATCCATCATCGACCGCGTTATTTTTGTACCAGCTGTATTGGTGCCTCTGGCACTAATTGGCGTGTTCCCCAACCTAATGTTTTCGTTCGCGGTCCTCGACCCTCTACTGGCCGTTGGTGCTTGGTATCTCCTTAGCAAAGATACTTGACTGCGTTTTGGCAGGCCAGAAAGCGGTCATACACCAACGCCCAAAACGCTGCTTACTTGACACGCGTATGTACCGCATGTGCGGCTGGTATGCGTCTGACGTCCGCTTCACCCCATCTCAATCACACTCGCCAAATCACCATAGCACTCTGCACATTTGCCAACCAGCAGCGTAAGCGGCTAGGCATCCCATATTGAATTGATGCTGATGATCAGGCATCGTCCCCACGAAGGAGATCGTGGAGACTATGAATCAATTGTCGACAGTGGAGCGCCCTCGGCGGCGCGAGTACAGCGTGGAGTTCAAGACTTCTGTGTTGGAGCAAAGTCG
>CAJBVC010000585.1 GCA_903958915.1 uncultured beta proteobacterium | reverse complement strand
TCTCGAACGGCAACAAGGTGCTCCAGCTATCGTTGAATGATCTGAAAGGTGACAAGG
This sequence comes from uncultured beta proteobacterium, assembly GCA_903958915.1. Taxonomy (GTDB): domain Bacteria; phylum Pseudomonadota; class Gammaproteobacteria; order Burkholderiales; family Burkholderiaceae_C; genus Allorhodoferax. The sequence goes on along the minus strand of CAJBVC010000585.1, from coordinate 3,854 downwards.
GCAAGAATGCACTGGCCAATCTGTCCAAGAAAGCGCCGATTGTCGTCATCGAACGCGGCAACATGGAAGCGGTCAACGCCGTACTGGAAGAACTTCGTGAACTCGACTTCCGTCGCCTGGCCTATTTCCCCATCAATGCCTGGAAAGATCCTGTTGCTGCCGCCCCTGCGGTAACCGCGTTGACTTGGGCGCCGGTGTATGGTCCTGGACAGATCTCTCCCAAGGCATTTGAAGAAGCGGTCGTCGCAGGTAAGTTCATCCTTGATGTGCGCCCTGCCAGCGACTTTGCACGCGGCCACTTTAAGGGCGCCATGAGCCTGCCGATCGAAGAAATGGAGAAAGACTTTGCGAAGATTCCAAAAGATGTACCGGTCTATGTGAACTGCGCCACCGGAGCCAAGAGCTCCAAGACTTTTGACATTCTTGCTCGCAAAGGCTATACCAATATCTCCTACCTCGACGCCGAAATTTCCTGCAAGGGTGAGGCGTGCACCATCAAGGAGTGATGAAAGGAAGTGCCACGGCGGCCATGGCCGCCATGGCACTCGCCCTGCCCTGCATCGCCAACACCCAAGGGCTGCGACTCTTGGGGCAGGAGCGTGCATTTGTTGTTCATACACCCGGCGGCCCCTTCACCATCACCCGCAGTAAAACGGCTTGCGGGTCGAGCAGTGGGTACTTACAGCCGCTGGTCCCGATGGAGGGCGTGCGCCCGGTCACCGAGATCGAGGTACTGCACGCGCTCAATGACGCGTCGACCATGGTGATCGACATGCGCGATGAAGACGCTCCCCTGGATGCCACCATCCCCAACAGCTACCACATTGCGTACAACGAGATTGAAGACCGATTGGACGAGGTCGGTTGCGTAAAGACCCCCGGCAAGCCGTGGGACTGTGCCAAAGCCAGCAAGATCATCGCGTTCTGCTACGGCCCCATGTGCCTGCAAAGCCCTGCGGGGATTCAGCGCATGGTGCGAATGGGTTTTCCGGTGCGCAACATTGCGTACTACCGTGGTGGGATGATGGACTGGGAAGCACTGGGGCTGACCACCGTGACCGGCAATCGGCCCACCAAAAAATGACTTTTACAAAGGGAATCAAAATGGCATTCAAGAAACTGCTTACCGCCGCTTTACTGTCGACCACACTGGCGGCCACAGCGCAATCTCCGACAGAAGTGTTTTTCAGCGTCACCAGCGCTGACAACCAGACCCAGGGCATGGCCATGGTGCTGGCGACCCAGATGGCTGAACAGAAAGCTGCTGTGCGCATTCTCCTGTGCGGACCTGCGGGACAACTGGCGCTCAAGGGTTACGAACCCGCGGCGTTGAAGCCACGCAATGTCACGCCCAAGCAGATGATGGGCGGACTCATGAAGGCCGGTGCGACTGTTGAGGTGTGCGCCCTGTTCCTACCCAACGCGGAACGCACGCCAGCCGACCTGGTCGAAGGGATTTCCGTTGCCAAGCCACCTGAAGTGGCCGCTTACATGGTGAAACCGGGCGTGCGCGCATTCGGGTTTTAGGGTTTACTTCGGGTTCAGTTTCCTGCGGGCTCCATGGGGGTCCCCCCTGTCGCATTCTGGAGATTTGACAATCATGAAAGCCTTTCAAGACTACTACCCCGAAAATGTGGCCCACTGCTATGGCTGTGGCTCCACAAACGAGCACGGGCATCGGATCAAGACCCATTGGGATGGCGACGAGTCGGTAACCTTCTTTACACCAGAGCCATACCACACCTCGGTGCCGGGCTATGCCTACGGCGGCCTGATCGCCTCTCTGATCGATTGCCACAGTACCGGCACCGCAGCCGCGGCCATGTACCGTGCAGCCGGCCGCGAGATGGATACCATGCCGCCGTATCGCTTTGTGACCGGTTCACTGCACGTGGATTACCTCAAACCCACGCCCATTGACGGAGCCCTGGAGATTCGCGGTCGGGTCAAGGAAATCAAGGGTCGCAAAGTGGTTGTCGAAGCCACTGTCTTGGCCAACGGGGTCGCCACAGCACGCGGCGAGGTGGTCGCAATCCAGATGCCCGAGAGTTTTGGCGGCGACAAGCCCTAAGGCATCAGAACAATATGCCAAAAGAGGCTTCAACGCCCGTACTGCAAGCGTAAGTAGCTATCAAAATAGTAGCAACTCGCCCTGCAAGGACGATTGCAGTGGTCGCAACTAGCGCAGCCGCAAGGCGTTGTCGGTTTGAAAAACGGACACCGCGTGCGCCAGTCGGATGGACTGCTCTTTCAGGCTTTCAGCCGCGGCGGCAGATTGCTCTACCAAAGCCGCGTTTTGCTGGGTCATCTGATCGAGCTCGCCAATGGCGGAGTTGACCTCTGCGATCTCGCTCGACTGCTTCGCTGACGCGGATGTGATTTCACCCACCATGTCACCCACCCGTTGCACCGAGCTCACAATTTCGTCCATGGTGCTGCCGGCGGCCTGCACCAAGCGTGAGCCAGACTCGACCCGCTCCACCGACGTCCCGATCAGTGACTTGATTTCTTTGGCCGCCTCGGCACTGCGACTGGCAAGGCTGCGCACCTCGCTGGCCACCACCGCAAAACCGCGGCCCTGCTCACCTGCACGCGCCGCCTCAACTGCAGCGTTTAAGGCCAGGATATTGGTCTGGAAGGCGATACCGTCAATCACACCAATGATGTCGCTGATTTTGCGCGAACTCTGGTTGATCTCGTCCATGGTGGACACCACCTGCCCCACCACGTCGCCGCCGCGCCTGGCCACCTCGGCGGCCGAAACCGCCAACCGATTGGCCTGCTCGGCAGCCGCAGACGATTGATGGACGGTATTGGTCAGGTCAGCCATATTCGATGCCGTGCGCTGCAGGTTGCTGGCGGTGTGCTCGGTACGGGTGCTGAGATCCTGGTTGCCCATTGCAATCTCACTGGCGGCGCCCGAGATGCTGTGCACCGAGTCCTGGATTTCGCCCATGGTGGTTTGCAGTGTGCCCATGAGGCGAATCAGCGAGTGCATCAGACTGCCCTCGGGCGCAGCGGGCAGGCGTTGTGTCAGATTTCCACTGGCCAATGCGGCGAGGGCCGCACTGGCATCACTGGGCTCGCCACCGAGCACGGCTTGTGCGGTACGGCGTATCCACACCGTGAAACCAACGCACACCGCAACACATATCGCAGTCAGCACGGCCGTCAGCGTGCCGCCAATCTCCAGATAACCACCAAGGGTCGCGATGTCGCTTTTCAGCGCCTGATTCTTCAGCCACATTGCACCCACTACCACCGCGCTGCCCGCTCCGGCCACCATGACCGTGGGAATGACCATCGACAGCGTAAGTTTTTGCGTGTAGTTCATAAAGTCCTCACAGGATATAGCGTGACAGGTCTTCGTCCTTGCTGAGTTCGGCCAGCCGTGAGTCCACGTAAGCGGCATCGACGTGAACCGTCTGCCCACCCAGCGACGTTGCGTCAAAACTGACATCGTCGAGCAGGCGTTCCATCACTGTGGCGAGCCGACGGGCGCCGATATTCTCGGTGCGCTCGTTGACATCGAAGGCAATCTGGGCCAGACGGGTAATGCCTTCGGGCGTGAAATTCAGCGTGACGCCTTCGGTCGCCAGCAAGGCCTGGTACTGCTTGACCAGCGACGCATGGGTCTGAATCAGAATGGCCTCGAAATCCTTAACCGACAACGATTGCAGTTCCACACGGATGGGAAACCGCCCCTGCAACTCGGGGATCAGATCGCTGGGCTTGCTCAAATGGAACGCGCCCGACGCGACGAACAGGATGTGGTCGGTCTTGACCACTCCGTACTTGGTCGACACACTCGTTCCCTCCACCAGGGGCAGCAGGTCGCGTTGCACCCCTTGCCG
>CAJBVC010000584.1 GCA_903958915.1 uncultured beta proteobacterium | reverse complement strand
GGGTTTGCAACTGACCGACCACCTGGGCGGCGTAAGTGCTGGCGTTCTTGATATTTTGGGCTTCGTCCAGCACCACGATGTGCCACTTTGCCTCCAACCAGCGTTCCTTGTCGCGCTGCAGTAGTGAGTACGGCGCAATCACGATGTCGTGCTCGGTCATGGATCCAACCAACTCGTGCCGGTCTTTGCCATGGATTACCAGGCAGCGCAGTTTGGGGCAAAAGCGCTCGGTCTCACGGCGCCAGTTGCCCATCAAGCTGACCGGGGCGATGATGAGCGCGGGGTGGTTCAAACGACCGGCGTCCTTTTCGACCTGGATATGGGCCAGAGTTTGCAGGGTTTTGCCCAGGCCCATGTCGTCGGCCAGAATACCGCCCAGGCCGTGCTCACGCAGAAATTGCAGCCAGTTCAGGCCTTGCTGCTGGTAAGGACGCAGCGTGGCCTGCACGCTTGTCGGTATTGTGACCTCGGGCATTTCGACGCGCCCGCTTAGTCGTTGCACCATCTCTCGCAGATGTTGCGCGCCTTCCCACACGGCGCCTTCGCCCAGCGCGGCGGTGGTGCGCATGGCGTCCAGGCGCGAAAGTTTCAGGCTGTCGCCGCTAAAGTCGTGATCACGGTCTCCCACCAGTTCCAGCAGGGCCGCCATCCAGGGCTTGAGCGTCTCGGTGGGCAGGCGGATGAAACCACTTTGACCTGCCTGCTGGTTTGGCAGATAGACGTAAGGCGGAATCTCGGGCAGCCCGGTCTCGGCGTTGATGGGGCTGTTGGCCGCAGCCGCAATCAGCTCGGGCAGCAGTGGCAGGATGTTGTGACGCTGTCCGTTGATCTCCATTCCCAGCGACAAATCGAACCAGGGCGATGTGGCACCCTCAACGCCATCCACACCCGCAGCGTGACCTTGCGGCTGCAATTGCACCTCCAGCACTCCGGCATAGGTGATCCAGCCTTTAAGCGCATCATCCAGCGTGACCGTGAAGCGGGCCTCGCGCAGTGGCGCGTAGTCCACATCGGCCCATTGGAGCCAGACTTGCTGTGACTGGTTTCCTGGCACACCAAAAATGCCGCCTTCCGCTGATATCAGCCCTAAATCCATCAGTCGCGTGATGGCGTCGAGCTCGGTCTCGGCGCTGCGCTGTAGCAGCACGCGCCCTTGCGGACCATCGACCAGCACCGTGTTGCCTTGACCCGCCCACCAGCCACGGTGACCCAGGTAGTCAAACCGCATTTGCGCATGGATCAAGCCCCGCGTGGGTACCAGCTCGGCCGGATTGGGTGATAAATGCAGGCAGGCCGCGGGAACGATGCCGGCCAGCGTGGTCAGACTCTCCAGCATCGGGGGAGGTGGCAGACTGCCCAGACGGCGCATCAGGTCAAGCTGGTGTTGCTTGAGTGCCGAGGGTTGCAGCGCCGGCGCTTTGAGCAGCACGGCGAGCTGGGCCTCCGGAATGCCTGGCACTTCTACCACACCGCACTGGCCGCCTGCGCTGTCCAGGTAGAGCGGTGGTGTGTTCAGAAACAGCTTAACCCCCGATGCCGCGTCTTGTAGCTTGGCGCGCAAGGCCCAGCCGGGAGAGCCCCCGTGCGCGGGGGTGACTTCATGCCAGCTCCAGTCTAGCGTTTTGGGCGCGCCCCATTGCAGGGTGACGCCGGGACTGCCGTCGGCATGGCAAGCGTGTAGGCGCCCGGTGCTGGCGGCTTGCTGCAGGGCGATCACCCCGACATGGCCGCACGGTGCGGCGCAGGGGCTGCCACTAT
>CAJBVC010000583.1 GCA_903958915.1 uncultured beta proteobacterium | reverse complement strand
TGGTGCACCAGATCTTCGTTGTATGCGCGACCAAACACGGTCTCAGGGGCTTCGTATTTCGAAGTAGCCTGGCCTTGGTCATTCAGGAGTTCGAGCTGCATCAGTTCGCCCCTTTCGCGGTTGCGGATTTAGCCTTGATCGCAGGACGAACGGTCACAAAACCGCCAGCCGATCCAGGGATTGCACCCTTAATCAAAAGCAATTGGCGTGCTTCGTCAATACGGAAGACATCCAGATTCTGGGTCGTGACTGTGTCAGCACCCAAATGGCCCGTCATACGCTTGCCAGGAAACACACGACCAGGGTCCTGCGCCATACCAATGGAACCTGGCACGTTGTGCGAACGGCTGTTACCGTGCGATGCGCGCTGCGAACTCATATGGTGACGCTTGATGGTTCCCGCGAAACCCTTACCAATGGTCGTGCCTTGCACGTCCACTTTCTGACCAACTGCAAACACATCAGCAACCGGCACGGTAGCTCCAGCAACGTATTTGGCCGCTGCATCAGCGGTTACACGGAATTCTTGAATAATTTCTCCGGCTTCCACACCTGCTTTTGCAAGGTGCCCGGCGATTGGCTTGGTAACACGCGAAGCTTTGCGCGCACCGAACGTCACCTGCAAGGCAACGTAGCCATCATTCTCCTGGGTTTTCACCTGAGTCACGCGGTTGTTTGACACATCTACCACCGTGACAGGAACAGCATCCCCATCGTCGGTGAATAGGCGCATCATGCCCACCTTGCGACCCAGCAACCCTAAGTGATTGCTAAGACTCATTGTTTTCTCCGTAACTCCCACCGTTGCAACTTCAATTGGCTACAACGTTTTGCGTGAGAGACTGTTAATAAAACCCGATCAGGCGCCATAAGCAAATCCGACCGAGCCCGCGAGTATAACCCGCAGCAAGTTTTGACGCAAGCCCGATCGATTGATCTGGCTTTGCAATCAATTATTGCAACTTGATTTCGACGTCGACGCCTGCGGGCAAATCCAACTTCATCAAAGCGTCAACCGTTTTGTCAGTTGGGTCTACGATGTCCATCAGTCGCTGGTGCGTGCGAATTTCAAATTGATCGCGGCTAGTCTTATTCACGTGTGGTGAACGCAGAATGTCGAATCGCTTCATACGTGTCGGCAAAGGTACTGGGCCCTTGACGATTGCGCCGGTGCGCTTGGCAGTGTCCACAATTTCAGCAGCCGATTGGTCGATGAGTTTGTAGTCAAACGCCTTCAGGCGGATGCGAATTTTTTGTTTGGTAGCCATGATTGTTCCTTACGCGATGATCTTGGCAACCACACCCGCACCGACGGTACGACCACCTTCGCGAATCGCGAAGCGCAGGCCTTCTTCCATGGCAATCGGGTTGATCAGCTTTACAGTGATCGACACGTTGTCACCAGGCATGACCATTTCCTTGCCTTCTGGCAACTCGATCGCACCGGTCACGTCCGTGGTACGGAAGTAGAACTGGGGACGATAGTTGTTGAAGAATGGGGTGTGGCGACCGCCCTCATCCTTGGACAAGACGTAGATCTCGCCCGTGAAATGGGTGTGTGGCTTGATGGAGCCGGGCTTGCACAGCACTTGGCCGCGCTGCACGTCTTCACGCTTGGTGCCGCGCA
>CAJBVC010000582.1 GCA_903958915.1 uncultured beta proteobacterium | reverse complement strand
GGCACGTAGACACCACCGTGGCTGGCATTCCAGCTGCGGGTGAGCACCACCATGCGGAACATGTTGCGCGCTCCTTCGGTGGCAATGCGAATGCTTTGCTGGCGCAGATCTTCAGTATGCGCCGTCAACAACCACACTGCGCCCAGCGCCCACAAGGCCAGCAACACCAGCCACCAGCGCCGCTGGCGCAACAGTACCGGTACGGCGGCGCCTGGGCTGGCGGTCACAGGTGTCTTTGCAGTCTTAGCGTCGGCGCGACGGGCCGTCGGCCAATGTCATCCACTTTGAATGCGGAGACTATGCGCACCAAGTTGTCGGCCTGGCTTTTCAGACCGGCCGCAGAAGCCGCAATTTGCTCCACCAGCGCAGCATTTTGCTGGGTGGTCTGGTCCAGGCTGGAGACAGCTTCGCCAACCTGCTCAACGCCAAGGCTCTGCTCTCGGCTTGCAGTACTGATTTCACCCATGATGTCGGTGACTCTACGGATCGAACTCACCACTTCCTGCATGGTGCTTCCGGCGCGATCTACCTGTGCCGTGCCCGCTTCTACACGCTCGACGTTGGCGGCAATCAGACTCTTGATCTCACGCGCAGCGTCGGCGCTGCGCTGGGCCAAGCTGCGCACCTCGGACGCTACCACCGCGAAGCCACGCCCCTGCTCACCTGCACGTGCAGCTTCCACAGCAGCATTGAGCGCGAGGATATTGGTTTGAAAAGCAATACCGTCGATCACGCCAATGATGTCGGCAATCTTGCGCGAGGCGTCGTTGATGCCCTTCATGGTTGCAACCACCTGCCCCACAACTTCTCCGCCACGCACTGCCACGCTCGAAGCATTCAACGCGAGCTGGTTGGCTTCGCGCGCACTGTCGGCATTCTTGTGTACGGTGGAACCGAGTTCCTCCATCGACGCCGCCGTCTGCTCCAGGGCACTGGCCTGACTCTCGGTACGGCTGGACAGGTCCATGTCGCCGGCAGCGATTTCCTGTGAACCGGTTGCAATGCCGTCGGCCGCCGCGCGCACCTGCGAAACCATGCCCGACAGGCTTTCGCTCATCAAGTTCAGGGAATTCAGCAGTTGGCCCACCTCATCGCGGCTTCGGGTTTGAATGCGGACGCTGAGATCACCTTGCGCTACGCGTTCGGCAAATGCGACCGCACGTCCCAGTGGCCGTGTGACACTGCGCACAATCCAAAGTCCAGCGCCAATCGCCAGCAACGCTGCAACCACGCCACCGGCGGTGGCAAGGGTGCGGGTAGACGCAATCAATTGACCATTGGCTGCGCCAGTCTCACGTACTTTGGCAACCTGGCGTGCGTCCAATTGGCTAAGCGCAGCAAGAAAAGGGGTCAGCATGGGGATCATTTCTTCATCGGCCGCATAGGTGGCCTCGGCCTGCTTGCCGGCCAGAACCATACCGACGATGCGCTGCACACCCGCGACGTAGCCAGCATGGCGCTTGCGCACTTCGCTCAAAAGCGCGGAATCTTCTTGCGAAGCCGTCAGGGTGCGCTCTAAGGCGTCAAGCCCATCGGAGATGCGCTTGTCACGTGCACCGATCTCCTTGGCCAAACGGGCTTGTTGTTCGGCGCTGCTGGACACCAGAATCACCATGCTGGCAATTGCATTGTCCTTGGCCAGCAGGTGAATCTCCGACGCCTGCGCCTGCAATTGAACGCCGCTTTCCATGGATGCCGAATTTGCGGCGTTGTGGAACAGGCTCCTTTGCACTGCGCCCACCAATACTGCAATGGTCAGGACCACCAGCCCGAATGCCAGGCCCACACGCGGACCAATCTTGAGGTTGAATAGATTCGATTGGCCCATGATGGCGCAGTTTCTAGCCGCCCAGTTCACCGACCAACTGCTGGCATTTGGTGATGCGCTCTTTCTGAATGCCGCCTGCAAGTTTCTTGGCTTCATCGTCCTTGCCGGCGAGGATTGCAGGAACCAGCTCGGCCTCGCGCGTTTTCTTGAAGGCGTTCCAGGTTTCTACCAACTCCTTGAACTGCGCCTCCTTGCCGGCAGGCGCTTTCATTTTTGCCAAATGGGCGCTGACCGCGTCAGCCGTGTCTTTCACCAACTTTTGCTGATCGGCACCGCGCTTGTCCTTGTTCACCATCAGCGTCACCAGGGACTCGCGGGCAGCACTCAACTGCGAACGCAGATCGGTGAATTCGTTAGCGTGTGCCCACTGCGACACAGAAAGTGTCAGGAGCGCGGCGAACAGGATGGAAAACAATTTCTTCATGACAAAAACTCCATGATGAAGGAGGAACCATTCGACCCCCTTCAGTATTGGCAATTACCCCGTCACAACGCCGCGATCCAGTGGTCGAAACCACCAGACCCAGCGCATTGAACGGGACCGGGATGCCAGTGTGTCAGATCAACTGTCCAATTTCAACCGGAGTTTCCCCAGTCCGCACGGGTGTTGATGTGTGTCAAGCGTATTGCATAACTACCTGCTCCGCCCCGCCTTGTAATTCCCGCCAATCTTGCCACCCAGGCCGCTGGCCTTGGCTAGGCGCGCCATCGCCGCGCCGGCGTGGGCGTGGGTGATGGCCAGGCCCAAAGCGTCGGCGGCGTCGGGGCCGGGTAGCCCGGGCAAGCAGAGGAGCCGCTGCACCATGGACTGGATTTGTGCCTTGTCGGCGCGGCCATAACCCACGACGGCCTGCTTCATCTGCAGGGCGGTGTATTCGGCCACTGGCAGATCGGTTGACACCAGGGCTGTGATGCACGCTCCGCGTGCCTGTCCGAGCAGCAGGGTCGATTGCGGATTGACGTTGACGAACACGATTTCCACCGACGCGCAGTGCGGCTCGTAGCGCGCGACCACCTCGCCAATGCCATCGGGTGAGATCGGTTTTGCTTATCAGCTGGGCAGCGCCACTGATCGATCAAAGAGGGTTTCCGGGGCGATATCGAGGTTGCCTGGCCAGCACACGGTATTCAAGGCAACATAGGCTTGCTTGAACAATGCCACGTCGGTCAGGCGGGTGAACACGCCGCGCGTCAAGTAGGGACGCGCATCAAACAGGCGGTGGTCGCCGGTGTTGAACCAGAGCTCCAGCGAGAAATCGTCCTTGGGCACTACACGAATGACGGCTTCCATACCACCTCCTAGCGCAAAGGGTCAATGGCAAATGGTGTTTGGCCACTGACGGCCAACTCCCAATCCGCCAACAAGGATTCGCGCTGGATTTCGATCCAGGCTTGAACCAGCCGCGTCTTTGCAATTGGAAAGTCCCCTGCGAGCAGCGCGCCGTCCAAGATGGAAAAAGATGCCTGCTGCCCCTGGTACTTGGCATGGATGTGCGGCAACTTGTGCCGCTCATCATCAAAAAAGTACAGGCAGATGATGATGCCGTAAAACAGGCTGATGGTGGGCATAGCGCGAACTCCGTGGATTAGGCAATCCAGAGTGTAAAGAGAAATGAACTCAGGGCTTTCTCAGGTTTCGATTTGGCTTGGAACTGTAGCTACATTGCCAATGCCGACGAGTTGCGCTTTGGCACGCTGTCAACGCCGTTTCGGGCGCAGGATTCTGGTGGCGAGCTACCCACCGTGAGCATGCAGGACCGCGACATGTGGCCGCGCTACCTGAGCCTGCCGGTAGAGGCGCGCAAGACGGCGTGCGACGTGGTGGCCGCGCTGGGGGTGGCAGCGAGTGTGAAGGGGCGGGGGCGTGGGGTCTCAGTCGCTCAGCGACTCCGCCCCGCCTTGTAATTCCCGCCAATCTTGCCACCCAGGCCGCTGGCTTTGGCCAGGCGCGCCATGGCGGTGCCCGCGTGGGCGTGGGTGATGGCCAGGCCCAAAGCGTCGGCGGCGTCGGGGCCGGGTAGCCCGGGCAAGCTGAGCAGGCGTTGCACCATGGACTGGATCTGGGCCTTGTCGGCGCGGCCATAACCGACGACGGCCTGCTTCATTTGCAAGGCGGTGTATTCGGCCACTGGCAGATCGGTCGACACCAGGGCTGTGATGCACGCTCCGCGT
>CAJBVC010000581.1 GCA_903958915.1 uncultured beta proteobacterium | reverse complement strand
TCCCTTGGTGGCTTCGATGGCATCGCGTACTTTGGCCTTGTCCGTGCTGCCTGCGCGCTTCAGCGCGTCAACGGCCAGCATTAGACCGTCGTACGCATGGCCGCCAAAAGTCGACACATCAGTCTTCCAGCGGGCTTCAAAGGCCTTGGCATAACCTTCGGCAATCGGTTTTTGCGGATCGTTGGCCGCCAACTTGCTGGCCACCAGCAGGGCCGCGGCAGGAAGGCGCACACCTTCGGCTGCCGGGCCGGCGAGCTTGATGAACTCTTCCGAAGCGACGCCGTGGGCGTGGTACAGCGGCAAGGTCAGGCCGAGCTGCTTGTAGTTCTTGGTCGCGATGGCGGGACCCTGCCCCAGACCGAAAATGAACACCGCCTGCACGCCTGCGGTATTGCGGATTTTGGTCAGCTGCGGGCTCATGTCGGTGTCTTTGGGGCCGTAGGTTTCGCTCGCCACCAGAGTGATGCCATATTTGGCGGCAACGCCTTCGGTTTCTTTCTTGCCGGATTGGCCAAAGCCGCTGGTCTCGGAGAACAACGCCACCTTGGTGATGTTGTTCTTCTTCATGTCTTCAAACACTTTTTCGGCCGCCATGCGATCGGTATGCGGCGTCTTGAACACCCACTTCTTGACCGGCTCGACGATCACCACCGCACCGGCCAGCGAAATGAAGGGCACACCGGCCTTTTCCACCAGCGGCACCATCGACATGGTCGAACCGGTAGTCGTACCACCCACGATCACATCGACCTTGTCGTCTTCGATCAGGCGCTTGCCAAAGCCATTGGCCTTGCCGGCATCACTGCCATCGTCGTAGTGCACCAGTTCCAGCGGCCGGCCCAATACGCCACCTTTTTTGTTGATTTCCTCGACATACATCTGCAAGGTCTTGAGCTCGGGGTCGCCCAGAAAGGCGGCTGGTCCGGTCACGGACAGAACCGAACCGATCTTGATCGGGTCGGCCGCCATCGCTGCCAGTGTGCCCAGGGCGAGTGCCGTCCCGACAGCGAGTTTTTTCACGGAAAATTTCATGGTTTGTCTCCTTGTTGGTTGATCAAATTCTCTCAATTACCAGGGCAATACCTTGCCCCACACCGATGCACATCGTACACAGCGCATAGCGCCCGCCCCGACGTGCCAGTTCGTACATCGCGGTCGTTACCAATCGCGCTCCGCTCATCCCCAGAGGATGCCCGAGTGCGATTGCGCCGCCATTGGGATTGACCCTTGGGTCTTCGTCTGAAAGCCCCAAATCACGCGTCACGGCCAAACTTTGCGCGGCAAAAGCCTCGTTGAGCTCGATGACATCCATCTGCTCCAGCGTGAGCCCGGCTCGGCCGAGCACCTTGCGCACAGCCGGTGCCGGGCCAAAACCCATGATGCGCGGCGCGATGCCGGCGCTTGCGGAGGCGACGATCCGCGCGCGTGGCGTCAGGCCATGTGTCTGCGCCGCCGCGGCACTGGCGATCAGCAAGGCACAGGCACCGTCGTTCACGCCGGACGCATTGCCTGCGGTCACCGAGAGTTCCGGTGCGTTGATGCCCTTGAGCTTGGAGAGCATCTCCAGCGTCGTCTCGGGGCGCGGGTGTTCGTCGGTATCCACCACCACAGGACTGCCCTTGTTCTGGGGCAGTACGACCGTGATCAGTTCATCTACAAAGCGTCCGGCCGCGTGGGCCTGGGACCAACGCTGCTGCGAGCGCACTGCAAAGGCGTCCTGATCGGCGCGCGAAATGCCGAAGTCCGCCGCCACGTTGTCTGCGGTTTGGGGCATGGAGTGGGTGTCGTACAACTTCTTCATCACCGGGTTGACAAAGCGCCAGCCAATGGTGGTGTCAAAAATGGCCGCATTGCGCGAATAGGCGGACTCGGCCTTGCCCATGACAAAGGGCGCGCGCGACATGCTCTCCACCCCACCGGCAATCACCAGTGCATCTTCGCCAGCCTTGATGGCGCGCGCCGCCATGCTGACCGCGTCAAGCGATGAGCCACACAACCGGTTCACTGTCGTGCCCGGAACCTCTACCGGCAAACCCGATAGCAGCACAGCCATACGCGCCACATTGCGGTTGTCTTCACCGGCCTGGTTGGCGCAACCGTAAATGACGTCATCCACCTGGTTCCATTGCACCGTGGGGTTGCGCTCGATCAGGGCCTTGAGGGGCATGGCGGCCAGATCGTCGGCGCGCACATTGGCGAGAGCTCCGCCGTAACGACCGATGGGTGTGCGAACAGCGTCGCAAATAAATGCATCTGGCATGGTGTCAGTCTTGTTTGGGGCGTTCATCAATCAGGCGACGTGCCTTGCCGACCTGGGTGCGGGGGATCGAGTCAAATGCGAGCACCGAGACATGGGTCGAAATGCCCACCAGGGTCTTGATATGGTGCTGCAATTCCTTGCC
>CAJBVC010000580.1 GCA_903958915.1 uncultured beta proteobacterium | reverse complement strand
ATCTCAGCGCAAACTACCCAACGCGTACTCGGCGGAGCGCAACTCGTCGCGTTTGCGGCGCAGCCGGCGATCGGTCTCACTCAACTCGTTTCGGATGTCGCGCCGCTCGTCGTCCATGGCTTTGCGAACTTTCTTGCGCTCATCGTCGGTTCGCGCTTCTTTGAGTCGCCGATCTTCCTCGTGATGGGTCTCGCGCAGCCGTCGCTCAAGCGATTCCGCGCGGTCATCCAGGCTTCGGACGTCGTTGCGTAAATCGTAGACCGACCGTGCCAACTGGAAGCGTTGCTGAAACAGCCCGTCAATGGCTGGCGGGCACACGCCTGCGTAGTAGCCACCGTTTAACCCCAGCGGAACTGCATTCTCCAGGCGGCAGTAGCTGCGCAAACCCAAGTCACGGCCGGCTCGGTAAGCCTGTGCGTTGACGTTTACGCCAACCTTCGCACAATCTTCCACGCGAGACTGCAAGTGGGACAAGGCTTGTCCGCTCTGCCCATCGCGCTGCCCAACCTCGCGCCAATCAGCCACCTTGCATTCTTCGGGTGACATGGTGGCACAGGAAACCAGGAGCAAGCTGCAGCAAGTGGCCAGCAACCCCGCAACGATTCGACTCAGCATGATCCTCTCCTTCCCGACGTAATGGCGCCATGATAGCCAAATCGCATGCGCATGCAGCCACCGAATCCAGTTACGATACGCGCTATTCCCTTCACCAGTACACGCAACTCCTGATGCACTGCATGGACTTCTGCCATTGGCGCTCTGCGATCCACTGGCTGTTTTGCTGTTGGCTGGCCCTTACGGGCTTGGTAGCCAGCTCTGCTGAGCCACAGCTCGTCAGGCACAATTTCTTCGTCGACCAGAATTCTGATGTTCTTAACTACAAGGGTGAGGTCCTGACTCTGCTGCTGGAAAAATCCAAAGCACGGTTTGGCCCGTACCGGATGGAAAAAGGCCCCCACATCAACTGGAGCCAAAGCCGGGCCTATAGCCAACTCGAGGCAGGCAACCTTGATCTGATTTCGTCGATGACCAGTGAAGAGCGTGAAAAATCCGGGATTCCCGTACGCTATTGCCTCTACAAGGGATTGCTCGGTGTGCGCATTGGCATGGGCACACCCGAGACCGTAGAGGCGCTGGATCGGATTCGCACGCGCGAAGAGCTGAACCAGGTCAAGCTTGGCCAGGTATTTGACTGGCCTGACTTCACCATCCAGACCCAGGCGGGACTGCAGGTTATGCGATTACCCGACCTCGCATTGTCGGTTCCACGTTTGAAAATGGGTACTTTTCAATTGTTGCCCCTGGGCATCGTAGAGGTCGCCACCAACGCCAAGAAGTACGATCTGGCGACTATTTCCACCTGGGCCATTGCCTACCCGACGGCCTACTATTTCTTTGTCAGCAAGGCCCGGCCCGAGCTGGCAGAACGGCTGGCATACGGTTTTGAGCAAGCCATCAAGGACCACAGCTTTGACCAACTCTATGCCAGGCGCATCGGCCCATTGGTGGCCGCCATGGGGCTGGAAAAGCGCAAGCTCTTTCATATCCGTAACCCCTTGCTTCCGCAAGCCACCCCACTGGCCCGCAAGGAATTGTGGCACCCACTGGTCACCAGTACGCTTCAATGAACACTCCCATACCCGACTCTGTATCCTCGCCCGAGCTTTTGGTGGAACAACGCGAGGCCGTATTGTGGCTGACCATCACGCGCGAAGCGCGGCGAAATGCGATGAGCCATGCCGTACTGGCGGGTATGGGCAGCGCAATCGCCGCCGCCCAAAACCGCCGTGACCTGCGCGCCATCGTCATCACTGGCGCGGGCAGCAAGGCTTTTTGCGCCGGTGCGGACCTGCAGTCGGCACAAGCCTTCACCACAGACTATTCCGAGCCGCACGGCCACCTGGCACAACTGCTGCGCGTTGCTAAGTCGAGCACCATTCCGCTGATTGCCCGCGTCAATGGTGCCTGCATGGCAGGCGGCATGGGATTGCTGAGCATGTGTGACATGGCAGTGGCTGCCAGCCATGCCGTGTTTGGTCTTCCAGAGGTGAAAGTGGGCGTCTTTCCGGCGCAGGTGTTGAGCGTTCTGCAGCACTTGGTACCAAGGCGTGTACTGGCCGAGATGTGTATTACTGGTGAGCCCATCACTTCGGCGCAGGCGTTGGAGTACAAACTGGTGAATTATGTGGATGACGATGTCGACGCGAAATTACAGTGGTTGCTGGAACGCTTGCTCGACAAGTCGCCCGCAGCTATCCGGCGTGGGCTGTACACGATGAAACGTATCGAGGCGATGGCATTCGAGGAAAGCATGTCCTTCACCGAAAGCCAGATCGCGCTTTTCACGCTCACCGAAGATGCCAGAGAAGGGCAGCAAGCGTTCCAGGAGAAACGAAAGCCCCAATGGAAAGGTCAGTGACGCAGTATGAGTGATACCACCTTTGACTACATCATCGTCGGTGCCGGTACCGCAGGCGCGCTACTGGCCAATCGGCTCAGCATGGATGCCTCCAAGCGGGTGCTGCTCATTGAAGCCGGCCGCAAGGACGACTATCACTGGATCCATATCCCCGTGGGCTACCTCTACTGCATTGGCAACCCGCGCACCGACTGGCTCTACAACACGGAGCCTGACGCCGGGCTCAATGGCCGCTCGCTGCGTTATCCACGTGGCAAGACCCTGGGCGGATGCAGCAGTATCAACGGCATGATTTACATGCGTGGTCAGGCGCGCGATTACGACCATTGGGCGCAACTGGTGGGAGATTCGAGTTGGGGCTGGGCACAGTCGTTGCCGCATTTCATGCTGCATGAAGACCATTACAAAGGTGCCACAGAACTGCACGGTGCGCGTGGAGCGGAGCCACTGCTCATGCAACGCGATGGCAGCCAGTACCGTCAACTCCTGCGCCACCATAACGCAGGCGGCGAATGGCGCGTGGAGAAGCAGCGGCTGCGCTGGGATGTGCTGGAAGCATTTGCACAGGCGGCAGTGCAGGCCGGCATTCCGGCCACGGAAGACTTCAACCGGGGTGACAACGAAGGCGTGGGCTACTTTGAGGTGAATCAGAAAACCGGTTGGCGCTGGAACACTGCCAAAGCGTTTTTGCGGCCCACCTGTTATGCACGCCCTAATTTCGAGCTTTGGACCCACGCCCAGGTGAGCAAACTGATCCTTGAGCCTGCTGCCGACGCCAGCGCCGCATTGCGTTGTACTGGCGTTCATGTTTGGGACGGGCACAGCATGGTCAGCGCCACGGCCAACAGCGAAGTCATTTTGTGTGCTGGCAGCATTGGTTCGGTCCAGATTCTGGAACTCTCCGGGTTGGGTTCGGCGCGACGCCTGCAAGCACTCGGCATCCCTGTGCTGCAGGATATTCCGGGTGTCGGTGAAAACCTGCAAGACCACTTGCAGATTCGCGCTGTATACAAGGTACACAACACCACCACACTGAATGTGCGCGCAAGTTCCCTGTGGGGTAAGGCCAAGATCGGT
>CAJBVC010000579.1 GCA_903958915.1 uncultured beta proteobacterium | reverse complement strand
TTGTTGGGGTTTTGACCGGACAGTAGTGAAATCACATACTAAGTGTGAGTCGTCGGAAATCCTGCATTCGCAGTCCAGCGGATTGATTGCATTTGGCTCCGCTTATCGCAGGACATTGTTTCAAATTGATGACAACTTTACCTCGCTGCCTTGCAGGCGGTGATAAGTCACGTATTCAGTATCTTTGAGCAGAGGATTTGAAGTGTGTCCTGGGGGTGCCTTCGACGTGTCACACAACGCGCTCAGAATTCAGGGTCGGTAGCGGGCTGCCCAGCGTTCAAATCATCGGAACATGCTATGGCAACTTGCGACTCATCTGGATCCAACAGTTGACGCATCGCCAATTTCCGGGAGCCAACTCAACACCGCCTTCGGGAGGGCGAGACCCTTTGCAATTTCCAGAGCAAAACCGAAATCGAGAAGACCCTAGCAAAGGTCCGTGCTGAGACAGGGGCTTAACGTTACTGCGCATGATTTCCTTGGTCAGATGCTGTATCGCGATGGTCCATGAACACCATGAAAGTTTCATGACTCACTTGAATGCTTCATACGCTAGACAGCCGCAGCCCGGCCAAAGGCCCGGAACCCGAGGGCGTAACGATTGGCAAAATCGGCGACCGTGGTCCCGAAGGAATTCTCTTTGTTCCTGCGGCAAAGTGACCAAACGGCAAGCCACTGTTGATCGTCGGCAATGAAACCAGCGGCACGACGGCTATCTTGCAGTTGACCCTGACGTACTGAGTTCCATCCACATACGACCGGGGGCAAGCGAGACAGTGCAGGGCGCACTGCGTTGCACCCCCGTGTGACTGCAGGTTGATGAACATCGCGATAGGTATCACCTGGTGCTACACTATGCCATGTCATCCAATGCGTCAAACCGCGCCTTCAAGACCGCCAGATTTTCCAAGGATGCAAAAAAGGCCAAGATCAAAGACGTTGAGCTTTGTTTGGCCATGCAGCAGGTTGTGTTGGGGCAGGTAGATGATTTGGGAGGGGGTGTTTTCAAGACGCGGCTCAATAACAACCTGTCCCGGTCAGTCATTGTGGCCAAAGGCGGCAATTATTGGATCTACGAGTACCTGTTTGCAAAGAAGGACCGCGCAAACATTGAGAGCGATGAATTACTTGCCTTTCGCTTGCTGGCCAACAGTTATGCGGGGTTGACGGAGTTGCAGCTTGGCCAGTTGCTTGTTAACGGAGACTTTGTAGAGATTTGCCATGACGACAAAACAGAAATTCAAAAGTGATGCCTTTGCTGCAATCCATGCCTCAGCTGCTGCGTTGCAAAGGGTCGGCGCCATCGACCAAACC
The DNA here is from genome assembly GCA_903958915.1 of uncultured beta proteobacterium. Lineage (GTDB taxonomy): Bacteria > Pseudomonadota > Gammaproteobacteria > Burkholderiales > Burkholderiaceae_C > Allorhodoferax. The sequence goes on along the minus strand of CAJBVC010000579.1, from coordinate 2,533 downwards.
ACCATGCGCCAGTTTGATGAAAGCTGCCTGGCTGTTCCTACAACACTCGCTCCAACCCAGATCAAAAATATTCGTGAACAGGCACATGTCAGTCAACCCGTTTTCGCACGCTACCTCAATACCAGTGAATCCACTGTTCAAAAGTGGGAGTCCGGCAGCAAACAACCCAGTGGCATGGCGCTCAAGTTATTGGCAGTAGTTCAGAAACACGGATTGGGTGTGTTGTCCTGAATTTTGTATGGCGGCAGTGCGATTGCCGTCATACGTTTCCGGCTTCGACATGCTGGAAATTGACTCGGCACAGCAATTTTTAGCGTCCGCTATGGAGCGCCCAGTTGCACCGTAATTGGCGTTCACTGTTCATTAAGTGAAACGTTGGAAAAGCGCTCAATGGCCGATGCCACTGCCGTATCCACGCAGAAACTCCACTAAACCGGCGTCTGCACCGAACTCGGCAGCGAATTGATGCAGCCGCTGAAAGTCCCGGCTAAGCCCAATGGAGCCTTGCAAAGCGGCAGCCTTCTTTAACCAACGTTTTGAAATTCGGTTTGGCAAGACCGACTGTGTGGATTCCACGCCGTACCGTAGCCCTTTTGCAAGCATTCGTGCACGATGTTGACTGTGCGTGTCGGTCGCAACTTCAACGGCAAGTTCCAGCTTGCGTTTGAGTTTGCGCAGGTGGCGTTCTGTCCATGATTCAAGCCGGTGAGATCTTGATTCGGTGCCAACTGCGTCAGCAGGAGACATGCTTTCAATATAGCGGGTAATGTTGAGCAACGTCGCACCCACTATGGGGTCCCGAACAGCGTCGCGAACTGCTGTGCGCTGGCTTTTCGCCGCCTCCGCTATGGCCTGGATGAAGTTGCTCCAGAGCAATTGCCGACCAGAATCGTCGGACGTGTAGACTGGCGCTATCAGTGGCAACGTCTCCACCAAGGCCACATCCAGATCACGTATTCGACCCAACGAAGCCAGCAACGGCTTGATGGAAGAAGTGTCAGGAGTTCGCTCCGGCGCTAACTCTGTCTTGAAGAGGCGCAACGCACTCTTGAACCGCCGCCACCCTACTCGAGCTTGATGGACAACTTCAGCGTTGTCGGTCAACAGCAAGATATCCAGGTTTCTGGTGAACTGAAAAAATGTCTCGCGAAATACTTGTTGGGCAGCCGCTACCAGAGGTTGGTCTGCTCGCAGCTTGGGTGGACGCGCGCGTTGCGGCATGTCCAGAGTCCCCTCCGCCAGTGCATACCCTCGCTCCGCCTTGCTCAGGCTAGCCGGAACCACAGCAACACTTGCTGCGATGCATTGCGCCAGCTCGAGGAGGGATGGAGATGCACCCGCTTTCAACTCGAGTTCAAGTTCGCAGATGGGGGCAAATTTGCCTGCAGATTCAATCTGTCCGATATCGAACGCCACCTCGACCAGGCTTTGATCCTTTGCGCGGACCTGCCATGTTGTGCGTTCAAAGCGGGTGATGAAACAAGGCGCAAGTGCACTGAGTATGGTGCCATCCGGATCAATTTCGCGCCAAGGAGTTGCTTTCAGCGCTCCCACGCTGAGATTGCCTTTTTCTATGCTTGCTTCCCATTCCCCACGCAAAGTAAGTGCTGACCCATTCGCCCCACCGGTTTTGAGCGTCTGCACCCACACCGGTCCTTCGCTGGAATCGACTTGACGGACCCGCAGCGCAATGCGCATTCTTCGCAAGTCCTGTTCGGGTGTATCGTAGTAAACACTCAACAGGTTTTGTTGTACCGATTTTTTTCGAGACAGTGGTGCTGCTTTACGCAGCATTCTGATAGCGTCGTCCCGATCCGAATAAGGAAGTGTGAGCTTCAGCTCGATCTCTCGTGCTTCTTGCTTTGGTGTTGGTGATTTAGATTGATCCATGTCATTTCTGGGGCCAGCTGCTGTCTACAAATGGTGGGTTCGATGTTTAATTTCCCACGAAGCTCTGTGATGCATCAAGCTTGGCAACCAAAGACAAAAGTTTCTTAAGCTAAAGGCTATCATGCTCTCTCTGGAGTCCGATGATGCAGCGAAACCTTCAAAATTTAGAAAGATTGTTCAGTAAGTACCACGCTCGGTACGGTAGGGAAGATGATGTAGTGAAGGAAATTTTGGAGACAATTGCGACACAAAATTTCCAAAATTCCTCACATCGTCAATTGCGTCTGCACTATCCAAGAACTTTGAACCGCACTGGCGGACGATTAGTCCGCAATTCGGTTGCTTGCTGAGAGTTCAGTCTGAGTACAGGTTGCCAATCAGCCAGCACTGGCAAGAGAACATGCCAAGCAGTCATGTAGTGGTGTGGTCGCCTAGCTGCACTGGAAATCAAGCGGCCATGGGGTCTTTTGCCACGCGCAGGCTTCTTCGCGCAACAGGTGGGCAGACTGCGGATAACTGCTTGCCCATCCAGTGCGGAAGCTCAATTTGAAGGCGTTCTTCGCACCTACCCGCTGCAAGCCAAGACCTTCCAGATCGGGGTCACGCCGTGCATGGCACAGAATGATTGCCAGACGCAAAGCCA
>CAJBVC010000578.1 GCA_903958915.1 uncultured beta proteobacterium | reverse complement strand
CGGTAGATCAAGCCCAGTGACAAGGCCATGATGGCAAATGCCACCAGCAGTTCCAGCAAGGAAAACCCGCGCTGATGATGACTCTGGACGGTCTTGAACTTTGCACTCATGGTTCGCGCGGCTCTTGCGTAACTTGTCCAAACAGCCAGTCAACCCGGACACGGACGCCGGAACCGGACTGGCGCAGCAATTCAAGTGTTCCGCCAGTGGCACCGCCTTCAGGCAAGAAAGTAATGTCTGCTTGGCTAGTTTTCGCAAAATCTGGCGCTGCACCGATGGTGGCTTTCATCTCCAAGGACGAGGGAAGCTCATGCATTGGGCGACCCTGGATGCCAAATTGACGCTGTGCAAGGTCAACCCGAAAAACCACCGGAACCCCCTGAGAAACAGCGATGTTCCTCGCTTGCCTCAGCTCGACAATGATAGAGCGCAGAGTGTCGCGATACTGAGAACCCTCACGCAATTTTCCAAACGCCGACGGCACGATGGCAACCAGCATGGCCGCGATGGCAATTACCACCAAAAGCTCAATTAGCGTGAAACCCCTTTGACGCGCAGAGCCGACTCCACCCAGACCGGGCATCGCGTCAGGGCTTGTTGCGAATGTCGGCGTTTTCACCTTCTCCACCCGGGGTTGCGTCAGCGCCCAGCGTGAGGATTTCAATACCGCCTTTATCCGACGGACTGTTAAAGATGTAGGGCTTTCCCCAAGGATCCATGGGAACGCCACCTTTTAGATACGGACCGTTCCAACCGGCAAGCGAACCAGGCCGCACCGCCAAGGCATCAAGCCCTTCTTTGGTATTCGGAAAGCGCCCAACGTCGAGCTTGAAAATTTCCAGAGATTTCTCAAGATCTGCGATCTGTAGGGCCGCGGTTTTGGACTTCGCACCACCGAGTTGACTCAGCACACGCGGCCCCACCAGACTGGCCAGAAGCGTGAGAATGGCCAGAACGACCAGCAGCTCTATCAGCGTAAAGCCTCCATTACGTCGCATTGGCGACGAAGGCTTGAGACAGGAAATTTTCATTTAAACCATCAGGTTGAAAGCGGCGCATTATACGACCAGGTCATTAATGGAGAGGATGCCCAGCAGGATGGACACAATGATCGAGGCAATGATTAAGCCCAGAATCAGGATGAGTACCGGCTCCAGCAATGTCAGCCCGCGCTTGATGCCGTTTTCGACATCGCGGTTGAAGATGCGGGCCAACTCCAACAGCATTGGCCCCATGCGACCTGTTTCCTCTCCCACCTTGATCAGGCTCATCGCCAGGGGCTCAAAAATGCCACTGGCCTTGAGCGCGTCCACCATCTTGCCGCCCCCCTTGATTTTGGGAGCCACGCCCTCTAGTGCCTGGCGCAGATTGACGTTTCCGACAGTTTGGGTGGCAATTTGCAGAGCGGACAGCAGCGGCACGCCATTGCCAAGCAGGGTGCCCAACGAGCGGGCATACAGCGTGAGGTCGTACTTGAGCAATAGACTACCTGCAAGCGGCAACTGGAGCGCTCTGGCTTGCCACCATTGACGCCCTGATGGCGTGCCCAGCCAGCGCTGAGCCAGGAGGAAAAACAGCACCAGCCCCACGCCGATCACCACGCCGTAGTCGGTCATGGCATGGCCTACGACCATGACAATGCGGGTGGGCGCTGGCAACGCATCTCCCATACCCTTGAACAGGGTTTCAAACTGGGGCACAACAAACCCCAGCATGGCGATCAATGAGAGAAGGGCAACTCCGAGAAGGATTGCAGGATAAATGGCCGCTGAAATGACGCTTTCTTTCAACGCGCGCATGCGATCAAGATGCTCAGTCAAGCGCTCCAGTACTGCGCTCAATTGGCCGCTAGCCTCCCCCGATCGAACCATATTGATGTAAAAGTCACCGAACTCATGCGGATGCCGCGCCAGCACCCGGCTCAGTGGGGCGCCTCCCTTGACATCGTCGAGGATCGACTGCGTGAGTTCGACCATGGCGGGCTTGGCGCTCATGCCGATCAGCACACGCAGTGCATTGTCCAGCGCGAGCCCCGCTTTGAGCATGATGGAGAGCTCGCTGGTCATGGTCAGGATGTCGGCTTGCGTGATCGCTTTGGGACCAAAAACACTGAAGCTACGCGCTATTTTGGGCGGCATCGCCACCGCGTCTAAGGCTGCGGCACTGGGCTTTCCTGCATCCACCCGCTCAACCTTCAAGGGTGTTAGCCCTTGGGAACGTAGCTGGGCAGTAGCCTGCGTCTGACTTTCGGATTGCAGACGTCCTTCCACAATTTCTGCGTTGGCCCGGGCGGCTTTCCACAGAAACTCAGGCATCTGCATCGTCCTCAGTCACGCGCAATAATTCTTCCAGGCTGGTGACACCGGCGGCAACTTTCCGCAAACCATCCTGATACAACGTGAACATGCCAGCTTCGGTGGCGTGGGTGTGCAGTGCCGCTGCATCGCGCCCATCCAGGATGCATCGCCGGAGTCCATCGTCGAGTACCAGCAATTCGTGAATACCACAGCGCCCGGAATAGCCGCTCTGGCGGCAGTGCTCGCAGCCCACGGCGCGGTACAAATGCGCGGGATTGAGCGCCATGCGCTGGAACCCGGCGCTGACCATCAGAGCTGGCTCGGGGGAATAGGACTGCTTGCAGTGCTCGCACAGGCGCCGAACCAAACGCTGCGAGAGCACCCCATTTACCGACGAAGTAATCAGGTAGGGCTCAACGCCCATATCCTGCAAGCGGACAATGGCTCCAGCAGCAGTATTGGTATGCAGAGTTGATAGCACCAGATGCCCGGTCAGCGCGGACTGCACGGCGATTTGCGCAGTCTCACCGTCTCGCATCTCGCCAATCATGATGATGTCGGGGTCTTGGCGCAAGATGGAGCGCAGGGCGTTGGCAAAGCTCAGCCCGATCTGCTGGTGAACCTGAATTTGATTGATGCCCTCCAACTGGTACTCCACCGGCTCTTCCACAGTAATGATCTTGTGGGCATTGGCATCGAGTTTGGAGAGCGCCGAGTACAGTGTGGTCGTCTTGCCGG
>CAJBVC010000577.1 GCA_903958915.1 uncultured beta proteobacterium | reverse complement strand
GCCACCTGCAACGCGAGTTTGCCGATGGTGCCGCGGTCGGAGCCGTAAATGAACTGGCGGGAATGTGCCCAATCACTGCCGCCCACCGCCTCAAAAATCCGTCGCGCCATCGCTGACGTGCGCCAGGCACCCGGCTGGCGATCCTCGTTGCGCCACATTTGCGCCATGGCCTGCACGGCAATCCAGTAACCACCACCCTCATCTCCCAGCGCAGGCCCCAGGCCACCCGCTCGGTGGAAGTGTCCTTCGGCGTCGATGAATGTTGCAATCGAACCTGTGCCAGCGTAGACCAGATACCCTTCACCGGGTGTGAATGCGGCCCGGTAGGCGATGTCCATGTCGTTGGTCAACGTGACCCACCCGTGGGCCAAGGGCAACTCAGACGCCATCAAACGCTGCATCGCCTGCTGGCTGCCCGTGTCTCCCAGACCGGTAAACCCCGCGACCACTCCAAGGCTCTGACCACCGGTGTGCGGGAACACGGCCGCTGCCAAAGCCTTTAGTGTCGAGCGCAGCGTCTGGACACCGTCGGAAGCATGCAACTGCAGGCCGCTCATGCCACCCACATGTCCCTGCGCGACAATGCCGCCGTCGCGCCCAGCCAACGCCCAGCGCGTCTGAGTGCCCCCGGCATCAAGCCCCAGACCCCAGATCGGCGCCATCCCAGGCGCAGCGCCAACTCCCTGGGTCACAAAATCTTCTCCACGACCCGGTAGCCCTGACGTGCGCTCTCATTGCCCACGCGATCCAGGGTGGACACCACCAACGCGTTGAGCAAATCGCCATCGGCGCTGCGCGCGTGCAGTTCAAGCCGGGTCTGACCGGTGGTATGCAATTCCCAACGCGTGCCGTAGCGCAGCCAGATAACCCAGCGCAAAGTTGCTGCACCGGGCGGTTCGGCCTCGAGGCGTACTAGGTAATCGCCCTGGCGCTGTGCACTCAGCTCGGCCTTGAAGGCGCCAAGGCTGTCGGCGGGCAGCCAGGGCGTTGCAGGCACCAGCGCCGGCTGGGCGTATGGCCCCGCCTGCAACTGATCTGCCAACCCCGGCCGGCCTCCCATCAATGCCACCATGCTGAAATGCACATGGCCGCTGCCTGGAGCGCGCGCGCGCACCAGCCCAATCTGGTTGGTGATTTCCTGTGGCGGCCAACTCGTGGGTGGATTGGGTGTGGCATTTTCAGCCGCAACGCGGCTGGTGAACAGACCCGCCCACACATGGCGGTTTTGCGTGTTTTGTTGATGCCAGTAATTGAGCAAGGCAGCGAACGCCTGCTCCCTGGTGGCGATGGTCCAGTACAACTGGGGCACCAGATAGTCGAGCCACCCCTCGGCCACCCAGCGCTCCACATTGGCATAGAGCTTGTGGTACTGGCTGAAGCCACGAATCTCCGGCGGGCGCAACTCCGGACGACCCAGACCAAAGGGGCTGATGCCAAACCTCACCCATGGTTTGGTCTGGCGGATGCCGCGGTAGATGCGCTCAATCAGTGCATCGACATTGCTGCGCCGCCAGTCATCACGACTGAGGGTCCCGCCCGCGCTCTGGTACCGCTGCCACGAAGGCTGGTCTGGGAAGTCCACCTCTGTCTTGGGGGTCTCACCCTGGCCACCCTGGGTGACCGGGTAGGGATAAAAATAGTCGTCGATATGGATGCCATCGACGTCGTACCGTTGGAGCACATCCATGAATACGGCCAAGCTGTGGTTGGCGGCCGCTGGCTCACCGGGGTCGATCCAGAGCTGGTCGCCATAGGACTTGACCCATTCAGGGCGGGTCTGGCTCAGATGGCTGCTGGCGGCTGGCGCGGCCGCCTTGCTCTGACGCGCCCGAAACGGGTTGAACCAGGCGTGCAATTCCAACCCGCGCGCATGCGCTTCGGTAATCCACAACGCCAACGGGTCGTAAAACGGGTCGGGTGCCTGACCCTGGATGCCGCTCAGGTACTCGCTCCAGGGCTCGAGTTCGGAGGCGTACAGGGCATCGGCACTGGTGCGCACCTGCAAAATGATGGCGTTCAATCGCAATGCCACCGCCCGATCCAGCATCGCGCGCATTTCTGCTTGCTGGGCGGCTGCACTGAGCCCCTTGCGACTGGGCCAGTCGATATTGGCGACAGTCGCCACCCAGGCTGCGCGAAATTCGCGCGCTGCCTCGGGTGCCAGCACGGCCAGATCCTGCGCCGGGCGCAGCGAGACGCTTGCTCGTGGCTCCTGCACGGTGCTACAGCCGCCCAGGGCAGCCACCGCTGCGACGCTGGTCATCGCAGTCAACGAGAGTATCTGGCGTCGGTTGAGAAACGACATGGATCTAGACCTTTAGAAAGTAGCCTTTGCGCCACAACGCCCAGGCCACGCAATACATGCCACTGACAAAGAGTAGCGCAAACGCCAATGATGCATTGACCGGCGCCAGTCCGGAAGTTTGCAGGGGTGCATACAGCCAGCCCTTGAGCGTCAGATTCGGCGCAAGCTGGATGTATCCCAGCATCTTGGCAATCAGGCCCGAGAGCGCAAACAGGAACAGGGCATTCATACCAAAGATGACCAGGGGTGTCGCGTACCGCGTGGCCAGTGCACGCCAACCTCCATCCGGCTGCGCATCAAGTAGCCAGTAACACACGCCAAACAGCAGGCACGCCCACCCCGCTGTGAACAGCACATAAGCGGGCGACCACAGACTCTTGTTGATCGGCATGCTCCAGGCACCCAGCACCTGCCCTGCCCATAACAAAACCAGACCGGCAACCAGCAGCCAGACCGTCTTTTCGATGGGATCACGCGCATACGCCAGCCAATGGCCCACCAACACACCCGCCAGTTGGCTGGCGACCGCAGGCAGCGTGGACAACAAACCCTCCGGGTCCCAGGTCTTGCTGCTGCGCCACAGATGCCCGTCCATCAGGGTGCGGTCCAGCCAGGCACCCACATCCTCCCCCGGGCGCAATGAACCGGTATGCCAGATACCCTGTGCGTCGGGAACCGGCACCAAGGCCTGCACCAGGGCATAGACCACCAACAGTCCGACGAGCCATGCCAGTTGCCCGCGCCAATGGCAGTACAGAACCAGCGGTGCGACAAGCATGGTGCACAGTCCCAGGCGCTGCAAGACGCCCGGGATGCGAATCTGCGCCAGATCAAACGCAGGGATGAAATTCAGCAGCAGGCCAATGGCGACGATCACAGCCCCGCGGCGCACTGTCTGCGCCAGCAAGCTTGAGCGCGGGTCACCCAACCCAGCGCGCCGGCCCAGGCTGATCGTCATGGAAATGCCACTGATGAATACAAAGAAGGGAAAAATCCAGTCGGTAAATGTGCATCCATCCCACTTTGCGTGCGCCAGCGGAGCGTAGAGATGGCCCCAGTCACCCGGGTTATTGACCAGCAGCATCGCAGCGATGGTGAAACCCCGAAACGCATCGAGCGAGGCCAGCCGCTGATTCACGGCGTCTCTTTCTTTCCAAAACCCTCGGGAATCTTGATCAGCGCCGCCATGGCAAACGATGGCACAGTGGCAACCAGCACCCAGATGAAGAAAGACGTGTACCCCAACTGCTGCTGCAGCCAGCCGCTCCACATGCCCGGCAGCATCATGCCCAACGCCATGAAGCCAGTACAAATGGCGTAGTGCGCCGTCTTGTGCGGGCCGTCAGCCACCAGAATCATGTACATCAGGTAGGCCGTAAAGCCCAGGCCGTAGCCGAATTGCTCCACCGCCAGCGCGGCACTGACAAGCACCACATCCTGCGGCTGCGCCAGAGCCAGAAACAGGAACACCGCATTGGGTACATGCATCAACAGCACCAGCGGCCACAGGGCGCGTTTGAGCCCTACACGGGAGATGACCCAACCGCCCAGTAACCCGCCGATGGTCAGCGCCGTGAGCCCGACCGTTCCGTAGGCTATGCCCACCGCCTTGGTACTCAAACCCAGGCCACCCGCATCAAGCGAATCCATCAGAAACGGTGTTGCAAGCTTGAGCAGTTGGGCCTCGGGAAACCGGTACAACAACAGAAAGCCCAACACCACCAGAATGCCGGGCTTCCTGAAAAACTCCGCAAACACTCGGAAAAACTCGGTCACGAGCGCGCCCACCTGCGCATGTCCCGCACCACGGGTGTCCGCGGCCGGCTTGGGAAGCACAAACCAGTGGTACAGACCCAAGACCATAAACATCCCCGTGAGAACGAAGAAGACGCTGGCCCACGCGGTTTGCATGCTGCCCGTGCGCTCTTGCAGAACGCCTGCCAGGTACACCAGTCCGCCTTGTCCGCCGATATTGGCCAGACGGTAGAAAGTGGAGCGCACTCCGACAAAGGCCGCCTGGCTGTGCTGGGGCAGCGCCAGCATATAAAACCCGTCGGCCGCAATATCGTGCGAGGCCGATGCGAACGCCATCAGCCAGAACACGGCCAGCGTCATCTTGAAAAAGCCCGGTCCGGGAATCGTCAACGCCACGCATGCCAGCGACGCACCCACCGCAAACTGCAGCGCCACAATCCATAGGCGCTTGGTGCCAAAGAGTTCGATCAGGGGCGACCACAGGGGCTTGATGACCCAGGGCAGGTACAACCAGCTGGTGTAGAGGGCGATGTCGGTGTTGTTGACACCCATGTTTTTGTACATGATGACCGACAGCGTCATCACCACCACATACGGAATGCCCTGGCCAAAGTACAGCGTAGGAATCCAGGCCCACGGGTTGGTTGCGATGGGTACGTTGGGTGAGTTTGGTGTTGTCATACTGCGCCCAGGGCCTTGCGCACGCTGTCGCCAGCGGCGTCCAGTTTCGCACGTGCCGTGGCTACACCGCACCCCAGCCGTATCGCCACCAGAGCCACCTTCACATGGTGATCGCAGGCCTGAAGCGTCGCGCGCGCTGTAGGCTCGTCGCAGCCCGTCGCGCGCATGGTGAGCGCCACAGCGCGGCGCACCAGCTTGGCATTGGTTGCCTTGAGGTCGACCATCAGGTTGCCATGCACCTTGTGGAGCCGCACCATCAACGCGCTGGAAAAGGTATTGAGCGCCATCTTCTGCGCACTGCCGGCCTTCAGCCGCGTGCTGCCGGAGATCACTTCGCTGCCGGTGTCGAGCGTGATGCCAATGTCGGCCAACGTGGTTACCGGCGCACCCGGGTTGTTGGCCAAGCCGATGGTCAATGCCCCGGCGGCTTTGGCGGCGTCCATTGCCCCCAGTACATACGGGGTGGCACCCGAGGCGGCAATCAGTAACACCACATCGTTGGAACCAACATTCACGGCCTGCACATCGCGGGCACCCTGCGCTGAGTCGTCCTCCGCGCCTTCGGCGGCCACAAACATGGCGTCCGCACCTCCGGCAATCAAGCCCACCGCACGTTCACGCGGCCAGGAGAATGTGGGATACAACTCCACACTGTCGAGCACACCCAGACGCCCTGAAGTGCCGGCGCCCACATAGACCAGGCGCCCGCCGCGATGCATACGGGGCACCGCAGCGTCCACAGCGCGGGCCAGCGTCGGGCTCGCTGCGCGAACCGCTTGCACGGCTTGCAACTGGTCTTCCACCAATGCGTTGACAAGGTCACCGGTGTCATAGAGATCCAGATCGGTATGGGACGCGCTCGGCGTTTCGGTATTCAGCATGCAACTCTTTTCGAATTGGAAACGACCCGTCGGGTCAATAATTTCATTTTGACACGCTATAGTTTGGAATAACCTGCGGAGCGCGTCGAGCCCATGAATCCCATTGTGTTGTTGTGTGTTGTTCTGGGCTATTTTTTAGTGCTGCTGGGTGTGGCGTGGCTGACGTCGCGGCGCGCCACCAATGACAGCTTCTTCATCGGCAACCGCAGCAGCCACTGGTTGCTGGTGGCGTTTGGCATGGTCGGCACCTCGCTCAGCGGCGTGACCTTCATCAGCGTACCCGGGGCCGTGGGGCGCGACGGCTTCAGCTACTTTCAATTGGTTACGGGCCATTTGATCGGCTTCATGGTGATTGCCTTTGTACTTCTGCCCCTGTACTACCGGCTCAACCTCACCTCCATTTACCACTACCTCGGCAAACGGCTGGGCAACACATCCTACAAGACGGGTGCATCGTTCTTTATCGTGTCGCGCACCTTCGGGGCTACCGCGCGGCTATACCTGGTCATCAACATTCTGCAAGCGGCCATTCTCGATCGCCTCGGGGTGCCGTTCTGGATAACAACACTGGTCATCTTGCTGATGATCCTGCTGTACACGTTTGAAGGAGGCGTCAAGACCATTGTCTGGACCGATACGCTGCAAACCAGCTGCATGTTGATCGGACTTCTGATTTGCGTCTATTTTCTGCTCGACCAGATGCACCTGGGCCTGGGCGAAAGCCTGGCGGTTATGGAACAGCGTGGCCTCTCCAGCATTTTGGTGCTCGAGCCCGACAGCCGGCTTTTCATCGTCAAACAAGTGCTGGCGGGCATCTTCATCACGATTGCGATGAGTGGCCTGGACCAGGAAATGATGCAAAAGAACATCTCGGTCCGCACCCTGGCAGATTCGCAGAAGAACATGGTGCTGATGGCGCTGGTGTTCACCGGGGTCGTGCTGCTGTTTCTGTTTTTGGGCGGCTTGTTGCACCTGTTTGCTGCGCAGACCGGCATGAGCGAGACCGGTGACAAGCTGTTCGCAGCAGTGGTGCTGGGACACATGCCGGCCTTCATCCAGATCATTTTCATCATTGCCCTGATCTCGGCCCTGTTCCCCAGCGCAGATGGCGCCATCACCGCACTGACATCAAGTTTTTGCATCGACTTGCTTGGCGTGCAAACGCGCAACGACTGGACTCCTGAACATAAAAAACGGGTTCGCCAACGTGTGCACCTCGGTTTTGCAGCCGTCTTTCTGGCTTTGGTGATGGCCTTCAAGTGGGTCAATGACCCGAGCATGATCGGCCTGATCCTCAAACTTGCCGCTTACACCTACGGGCCGTTACTGGGACTTTTTGCGTTCGGCATCCTGACCCAGCGCACCGTGCGCGAACGATGGGTGCCCTGGGTGGCTTTTGCATCACCTGCGTTGTGCTATGCGCTCGATGCCAACCAGCGCGCGCTCTTTGGCAACTACCAACTCGGCCTGGAGATTCTGTTGGTCAATGGCGCGCTCACCTTTGGTGGCTTGTGGATGCTCTCGTATCCCCCAACTTCCACCCGCGGCTCTTGAGCGTTGCCCGATATGCTGCAGATCTTGCATCCATGCCTGT
>CAJBVC010000576.1 GCA_903958915.1 uncultured beta proteobacterium | reverse complement strand
GCGTAACAGCTTGCAAGCACAGTAGAAAGCAGGCAAGAAAATGGACACAAAAGCAAGAATTCTGGTCATCGATGACGAAGAGGTCGTCCGCCTCAGTTACATGCGTACCTTGGCGAGCGAACATTGCAACGTACAAGTGGTGACCAATGGGTACGACGCCATCGCACTCATGGAAACCCAGGCCTTCGATGTCGTTTTGCTCGACATGAGCATGCCAGGCATGGACGGTATGTCGGTCTTAAAGGTCATCAAGCAACGTTGGCCCGAGTGCGAAGTCGTCATCATCACCGGCTACCCCGGCGTGGAGTCGGCAAAGCAGGCTGTATCGCTGGGTGCATTCGACTACTTGTCAAAGCCCGCTGGCCCCGACGACGTAATCAATGCCGCCAACGGTGCCATGACCCATAAACGTTGGGCATTGCGTTGTGAACAAAGCGCGCCGGTCGCAACCGTCCACTAAACACATTGTCCTTTTTCATCAGTTTCATTTTCAATTTATCAGGAGAAAATCATGAGTGCACTTCGTCAAGTTCTAGTAGTCGATGATGACCCCGTCGTTGGCAAGAGCTTCAATCGCGTGTTGTCGCAAAAAGGCTACGTAGTGGTGACCGCCGAGAACGCCGCCGAAGCCCTGGAAAAAATGCGCAGCCAGGAATACGACCTGGTCTACTCCGACATCAAGATGCCCGGCATGAGCGGCATTGAACTGGCAGAAGAGATTCGTGCCCGCAAACCGTGGACTCCAGTAGTGATCGTCACTGGCTACGGCTCCACCGAAAATCAGGCCCGTGCCAAGGCCGCTGGCGTTTCGGCGTTCCTGAACAAGCCCCTGTCTCCTGAAATGATTGAAGAGAGTGCGGCCTTTGCGGTGCACGAAGCAGCGCCAAGCGTTGTGCAAGAACCTGCGGTCATAGAAGAGATGCAAGCGGTGGTTGTGCAAGAGCGTGGGCGTTTGGCCAACATTGCACTATTCCTCGCCGCTCCATTCATCGGTTTGGTGTATGCGCTGATGCTGCCGGCAGTGGGTATGGCGATGATTGCCGGTATGGCTGCCAAGGCGATCGCTGCCAAGCACCCCGGTTTTGCAAAAGGTGCCAGCATGGCCGCAGCCCCGTTCATTGGCCTGGCTTATGCCGTGGCGCTGCCTTTCATTGGCATGGGCATGTTGTTGTGGACCGCCGCGCAAGCTGTCAAGGTCAAGTTCGCCACAAAATAGTGCTTTCGCTGACGAAGCGCAAAGCGCCGAGCCGTCAGCCATGTTAATTTCGGACTACAAGAACACCGCGGGCATCCCACCTGCGGTGTTTTTGCGCTGGCAAGCACTCCACAAGAGAGATTCCCGATGAAGAATTTTCAACCCATGACCACATTACTGAAGACGTTTCGGCCCGGCAGGTGGCTGATTGCGAGCCTGATCGGCGTGCTCGCAAATTTGGTAGCTTTGCCGACGTACGCAGAAGAAGCCGAACTCGGAAAAGCCGAGAAAGACTGCCTGGCCTGCCACGATAAGGAAGGCGTAAAGAAGATCCTTCCCAACGGGGAAATATTCTCCATGCGTATTTCGACCAAGGCCTACGCAGAGTCTATGCACAACGAGACTGCGTGCGAAGATTGCCACTCGGACCTGGATGCCAAGACCCATGGCAAAGTCAAATCCGACATTACCAGCAAACGCGATTTCATCGTGGCGCAGGGCAACTCCTGCCGTGATTGCCACAAGAAGAAATACGTGCAGTACGACGACAGCGTGCACGCAGTCATGGTGAAAGAGGGCAGCAAGAAAGCCCCGCTGTGCTCCGACTGCCACAACCCGCACACGGTCAAGTCGTTCAAGGAAACCCAGCCCCTTGAAGCCACCCCGTGCGTGAAGTGTCACGAACCGATTTTCAAAGCCTACTCCAAGGACGTTCATGGCCTGGAACGCGTTGCCAAGGGCAAGTCCGCACCCAGTTGCACGGACTGCCACGCGGCACACGATGTCAAAGCAGCATCCCTTGGTTCCGGCATGAAAGACACGTGCCTGTCCTGCCACAAGGAGGCAGTTGCCCAGCACGAGGGTTGGCTGCCCAACACCGGTCGCCACTTCGAAGCCATTTCCTGCCCAGCCTGTCATGCGCCTGATGCGAAGCGACGGGTGAACCTGCGGCTGTTTGACAGCACCACGAACACCCAGATGGCCGAGAAGACCGGTGTTCCCCAGTTTGCCCGAATGACCGACGCAGCCGATGCAACCAACATGGGGCTGGACGAACGCGCATTGTGGAGCCTGCTCAAGGAGTTCAACCAGGAAGGTTACACGACCAAGACCGTGCTGCGTGGCCGCCTCGAAGTGCAGTCAGGTGTGGAAGCGCACCAGCTCAGCGAAAAAGAAAAGGCGATCAAAGATTGCAGAGCCTGCCATCAACAAGGTGCCGCTCCGTTTCAAAGTGTCACCTTGACCATGGCCGGCCCCGATGGACG
>CAJBVC010000575.1 GCA_903958915.1 uncultured beta proteobacterium | reverse complement strand
GGCACCTATCTGGCGCGTGCCCTGCAGCAGCAAACCATCAGCGTGCGGGGCGCGCGCACGCACAACCTGAAGAACATTGATCTCGATATCCCGCGCAACCAGCTGGTGGTAATTACCGGCCTGTCGGGGTCGGGCAAGTCCAGCCTGGCGTTTGACACGCTCTATGCCGAGGGGCAACGCCGCTACGTGGAGAGTCTGTCCACCTATGCGCGCCAATTCCTGCAGCTGATGGACAAGCCGGATGTGGATGTCATCGAAGGGCTGTCGCCCGCCATCTCCATCGAACAAAAGGCCACCAGCCACAACCCGCGCTCCACCGTCGGCACCGTCACCGAGATTCACGACTACCTGCGCCTGTTGTTTGCCCGCGCCGGCACGCCCTACTGCCCGGAGCACGGCCTGCCGCTGCAAAGCCAGACCGTGAGCCAGATGGTGGATGCGGTGCTGGCGCTGCCCCTTGACACCCGGCTGATGATCCTGGCGCCAGTGGCGCGCGAAAAGAAAGGCGAGTTTCTGGAGCTGTTTGCCGAGATGCAGGCGCAGGGTTTCGTGCGCTTTCGCATCAATGGCAAGGCCTATGAGTTCGATGATCTGCCCGCATTGAAGAAAACCGAGAAGCACGACATCGACGTGGTGATCGATCGGATCAAAGTACGTCCTGAGATGCAGCAAAGATTGGCCGAGAGCTTCGAGGCCGCCCTGCGGCTGGCCAATGGACGCGCCATCGCACTGGAAATGGATGCACCGGATAACTCCGAAAATGATAGCGCCTCACGCACGTCCGATGGGCCCCACAGCCCGAAAGAGCATTTATTCAACGCCAAGTTTGCGTGCCCGGTCTGCAACCATTCCATCAGTGAGCTGGAGCCGCGCCTGTTCTCGTTCAACTCACCCGTTGGCGCTTGCCCGAGCTGCGACGGGCTGGGCGTGCAGGAGTTCTTTGACCCGGCCCGGGTGGTCGCGTTTCCATCGCTGAGCCTCGCTAGCGGCGCCATCAAGGGCTGGGACCGGCGCAACGGTTATTACTTCGCGATGCTGGAAAGCCTGGCCAAACACTACAAGTTCGACATTGAGAAGCCTTTTGAATCGTTACCGCAACCGGTGCAGACCGCCATCCTGCACGGCTCGGGCGAGGAGGAAATCAAATTCAGCTACGTGCTGGACTCTGGAGCCTCGCAGGGCAAGAAGCTCAGTAAGAAGCACCCGTTCGAAGGCATCATCCCCAACATGGCGCGGCGCTACCGCGAAACGGATTCAGCCCTGGTACGCGAAGATCTGGCCCGGCTGCGCAGCACCCAGCACTGCCCGGCGTGCGATGGCTCGCGGCTGCGCCTGGAAGCCCGCCATGTGAAGATTGGCGAGGGCGACCAGGCACGCGCCATCTTTGAGGTGAGCCGCGCCACGCTGCGCGAAAGCTATGCCTATTTTCAGAACCTGACGATGCACGGTGCCAAGGGCGATATTGCCGCCAAGGTGGTGCGCGAGATTGGCCTGCGGCTGAAGTTTCTGAACGACGTGGGCCTGAACTACCTCAGCCTCGACCGCAGCGCGGAGACGCTCAGTGGCGGAGAGAGCCAGCGCATCCGCCTGGCCAGCCAGATCGGCTCGGGCCTGACCGGCGTGATGTATGTGCTGGACGAGCCCAGCATCGGCCTGCACCAGCGCGACAACGACCGTCTGATTGAAACCCTCAAGCACCTGCGCGACATCGGCAACAGTGTGCTGGTGGTGGAGCACGACGAAGACATGATGCGTGCGGCCGACCACATCATCGACATGGGCCTGGGTGCTGGCATCCACGGCGGGCGGGTGATTGCGCAGGGCAACTTCGAGGCCGTCAAAAACAATACCGAGTCACTCACCGGCCAATACCTGGCGCAGACCCTGCAAATCCCGGTCCCGAAACGCCGCACGCCATGGCTGCCCACGGTGCACAGCCAGCCCTACAAGCCCGCGGACAAGGCGCAACGCTATGCCCCCAGCCCGGCCGCGATACGGCGGGCCGAGCGCGAAGCCCACCACCAGGCCACGCTGGGAGAACTGCAAACCCTGCGTGTAGTGGGTGCTAAGGGCCATAACCTGCAAAACGTGAGTGTCGACTTTCCGGTGGGGCTGTTCACCTGCGTGACCGGGGTCTCCGGCTCGGGAAAATCGACGCTGGTGAATGACACGCTGTACGCTGCAGTAGCCCGCACCATTTACCGTGCCCACGAAGAGCCGGCAGGGCATGAGGCGATTGAAGGCATCGAGCATTTCGACAAAGTCATCAATGTGGACCAATCTCCTATTGGCCGCACGCCGCGCTCCAATCCGGCCACCTACACCGGTCTGTTCACGCCGATTCGCGAGCTGATGGCCGAAGTACCCACCGCCCGCGAGCGCGGCTATGGCCCGGGCCGCTTTTCCTTCAACGTGGCGGGTGGGCGCTGCGAGGCTTGCCAGGGCGACGGAATGGTGAAGGTGGAGATGCACTTTCTGCCCGATGTGTATGTGCCTTGCGATGTCTGTGCCGGGCAACGCTACAACCGCGAGACGCTTGAGGTGCTGTACAAGGGGAAAAACATTGCTCAAATCCTCGACCTGACGGTGGAAGCCGCGTTCGAGTTCCTGCAGGCGGTGCCCACCATTGCGCGCAAGCTGCAAACCCTGCTGGATGTGGGCCTGAGTTACATCAAGCTGGGGCAAGCTGCCACCACACTGTCGGGTGGTGAAGCGCAGCGCGTCAAGCTGGCGCTGGAACTCAGCAAGCGCGACACCGGTCGCACGCTCTACATCCTGGATGAGCCGACCACCGGCCTGCACTTTGCCGACATTGACCTGCTATTGAAAGTGCTGCACCAGTTGCGCGATGCGGGCAACACCATCGTGGTCATTGAGCACAACCTGGATGTCATCAAGACCGCCGACTGGATCATCGACATGGGACCGGAGGGCGGCTCGGGTGGCGGCACGG
>CAJBVC010000574.1 GCA_903958915.1 uncultured beta proteobacterium | reverse complement strand
TCCTTCAATTTCTGATGCGCGCCCGGTGTCGTCCCTGCCTCCAGGTGCCGCCACGCGGTGTCGATGTCAGTACGACAGATGGTTCAACGCGGGAAATAATACTATGCGGGGTATAGCCCCGCCGTGATCCATGTCAATTGCGCAGAAGTTTGCTCAATGGTGGTGGCCGTGCACCCCATGCACGTGTTTATGCGCGATTTCTTCCGCAGTGGCAGCACGCACGTCAGTGACCTTGAGGGTGAAGCGCAGCGTTTTTCCGGCCCATGGATGGTTCCCGTCCAGATGCACGGTGTCGCCCTTGATCTTGACCACGTTAAACACCTGCTCGGTACCGTCATCGTTGTAGCCTTGCAGTTGCCCGCCGATCTTGACACCCGGAGGAAACTCTTTCTTGGGGATGGTGCGCACCAGTGCCTCATTGCGCTCGCCGAAGGTGTCCTGTGGCGTCAGTGTCAACGCCACCCCATAGCCGGGCTCCTTGCCTTCGAGGGCCTCTTCGATCTTGGGAAAGGTGTTGTCGTAACCGCCGTGCAGGTAGACCATGGGATCGCTGCTGCCATCGAGCAGTTTGCCGGTGGTATCGGCCACTTTGAAGGTCAGGGTCACAGCGGTATCTTTTTCAATTTTCATGAGAGAAACATCCATTCAACAGTGATGCATTGAGATGCGTACATGCTAGCGGCCGTATCGTACTGGCCACTGACAGGCCGCGGAACCTTAGCGCCGGCGTGCGCTGCGAACTCCTGCGAGGTCCGCGACTATGGTCAACACCTTCTTCAGACGACCGGCATCGCCAATCTCAACGGTAAATGTCATCCAGGCCGTGCCTTTCACGGATTGGGTTTGTACACCAATGACATTCATCTTTTCCTTGGTGAAAACTTCGGAAATATCACGCAGCAGGCCCTGCCGGTCGGCCGCTTCAACGGCCACATCCACCGGGTATACCGCGCCAGCCTCCTGCCCGACACCGCCCCATTGGACGTCGATCACGCGGTCCCCGCTGCGCGTCACCATGTTGCGCAGGTTGGAACAGTCGGCACGATGAACGCTGACCCCTTTGCCTCGCGTCACGAAACCACAAATGGCGTCGGGCGGCGCGGGCGTACAGCATTTTGCCAACTGGGTCATCAGCGAGTCCACGCCAACGACCAGCACCCCTCCCTTGGATCCATGGCTCCCACCCTTGGGCTTGCGGATCAACGCGTAGTCATCTTGTGTGGGCTCTGGCTCGGGTGGGCGCAGCACGATTTCAATATTGCGCAGTGAGAACTCGTCCTTGCCCACCACTTCAAACAGATCGTCGGCCGAATTGAATCCCAACTGCGATGCAAGGTCCTCGAGTTTGACTGCCGTCTTGCCCTCGCGCTGCAACAGTCTCTCCACCGCCTCGCGTCCCTTGCCGATCGTCTCATGCATTGCCAACGCGTTGAACCAGGCACGCACCTTGGCCCGCGCCCTGTGGCTGACCAGGAAGCCCAGATCAGCGTTTAGCCAGTCCCGCGAGGGACCGCCCTCCTTGACAACCGTTACCTCCACCGTCTGACCGTTCTTCAGCGGCGTATTCAGTGGAACCATGGCGCCATCGACCCGCGCACCGCGACAACGATGACCCAAATTGGTGTGCACGCTGTAGGCGAAATCGACGGCGGTGGCACCTTGGGGCAACTCCACAATGGCGGCGTCGGGCGTCAGCACGTAGATGCGGTCATCAAACATGCCCGCGCCTGGCCCATCAGCGCCCTGCGCACCCGATAAATCGCGCTCCCAGGCCAGTAGTTGCCGCAGTACGGCGATTTTGGCGTCGTACGCACCGCTCGCATTCACCCCCGCATAGCCCTTGGTCCCGGCTTCCTTGTACGCCCAATGGGCCGCCACTCCGGTTTCCGCATGGTCGTGCATGGTCTGGGTCCGCAACTGCACCTCGATGGGCTGCCCCGCGGCATCGCGCACCACGGTGTGCAGCGACTGGTATCCATTGCCCTTGGGGCGCGCAATGTAGTCGTCAAACTCTGCGGCAACCGGTGCAAACTGGCTATGTACCCAGCTTAACGCTGCATAACACTCCGGCACGGTGGGCACGATGATGCGCAAAGCGCGGATGTCATAAACCTGATCGAACCCCAGCGACTTGCCACGCATCTTCTTGACAATGCTGTAAATGTGCTTGGGGCGACCCTGCACCTGCGCGACGATGCCCTGCGTCGCCAAGTCGGCAGCGATTCGCAGGCGCAACTGCTCCACGCTTGCCTCCCGCTCCACCCGCTTCTCGTCCAGCAGTTTCGCCACTTCGCGGTAGGTTTGGGGCTCCAGAAAGCGGAACGACAGGTCCTCGAGTTCCCACTTGATTTCCCATATGCCCAGCCGATTGGCCAATGGTGCAAACACCTGCAACGACTCGCCGGCCAGACCCGGCGGCAGGGCGATTTTGGTCGCTGCGAAGTAGCGCAAGGTCTGCAGGCGGGACGCCAGGCGCAGCATCACCACCCGCAAATCGCGCGAGAACGCCAGCAGCATCTTGCGCACGCTCTCGGTCTGTGCCGCAGACGTTTGCGCCAATGGTGTTGCGGTTGCTGCTCGTGTGACGGAAGCCTGCGCCATGCGCGCCATGCGTTGAACACGCACCAGTTTGGTCGTTTCCATTGCCAGATCGGCGAAATGAACTCCAAAGGCCTTGGCGATGACTTCCTGCGGCTTGTTGAGGTGGTCACAGGCATAGACCAAATAACTCGCCGCCTGCATGGCTTCCGAGCCCCCAATGGCGTGCAGAATGCGTGCCACAGCGTCGGCATGCGCCAGAATGTTTTCGCCGGTGTCGAGTGTTTCGCAGGCCAACAAAGGCTCGGCGAAGGCGCGCGCGCGCACCAGCGCTCCTGTCTCATTGGGCAGGTTCTGTGCCGTAGCGGCCAGCACAGGGGGGGGCGACGCCAGCACCTGGTCGGAAGACGAACTTTTCATGAACTGAGAACTCAACCCAGCAAAAACGATGCCACAGAATCGATCTGGTCCTGGGCGATCAAGGTAGGAGCGTGCCCTACCCCCGCAAACTCCACCAGATGTGCGTGGGGTCCCCGCGCCACCATCGCCTGCGTTGTCGCGGTTGACAGCAGGTCGGAATCGGCACCGCGCAGCAGCAGTGTACGTGCAGTAATGCCGTCGTAAAGTTGCCAAAGAAGCGCTTCCCCCTGCGCCGCAGATTCCTGGGTGATGGTGCGAAACGGCATGGCTATGGCAGGGTCGTAGTGCAGTGTCACTCCGGCGCGACCGTCGTGCAACGGCTTGACCATGTGCCGCGAGAGTTCCAGCCATTGCGCCGCTGTGTGAGCGCCGAAACCAGTGGACACCAGCCACATGGCATCGGCCGCTTGTTGCACAGAGTCAAACTCCACCGCCCGGCCCAGATAGCTGCCGATACGAACCAGCGCTTCCCACTGCACCACCGGCCCCACATCATTGAGCACCAGACGACGCACCGGTGCAGGCAGCGGCAAGGCAGGCTGCCCACAGATGCCGATACCAATCAATCCGCCCATGCTCGTTCCCACCCAGTCCAGCGTAGCGGGTTGGAGCTGGGCCAACAGGGCCAGCATGTCGGAGGCGTACTGGGGCAATTGGTAGCCCTGAGGATCCGCCAGCCAGTCGCTCTTTCCGCGCCCCACGACGTCGGGGCAGACAACGCGCAATGGCGCAGCAGACCTCACCACCAGCGTCTGTGCAAGCGCATCAAAGTCACGGCCCTGGCGCGACAGTCCATGCACGCACAGCACGATGTGACTCGCCTCGGGGTCACCCCACTCCCAATAGGCCATGCGGTGCCCGGAGCCGGCATCCGGACACGATACGTAATTCAACTTAGGCTCTGCCATGGTGCAATGGGTGGTTTGATAATACGGTTCCCATCCTAACGGAACAGCCCCTCTCATTCATCGCACCTCAGGAGAACAGCATGCTAAAAGGCAAGACAGCACTCGTTACCGGATCGACCAGCGGCATCGGCTTGGGCGTCGCTCGCGCGCTCGCGGCACAGGGCGCCAATATCGTTCTGAATGGCTTTGGTGACGTAGACGGCCCCAAGGCCGAAATTGCAGCAATGGGTGTGCAAGTGAGCTACCACGGGGCAGACATGAGCAAGCCTGCCGAAATTGAAGCCATGATCGAGCACGCCACCAAGGCCTTTGGCAGCCTCGACATTCTGGTCAACAACGCCGGCATTCAGCATGTGGCGCGAGTCGAAAACTTCCCGGTAGAGCGTTGGGACGCCATCATCGCGATCAATATGTCGAGCGTTTTTCATGCCACACGCCTGGCCCTTCCCGCCATGCTCGCACGCAATTGGGGCCGCATCATCAATGTGGCGTCGGTTCATGGCCTGGTGGCATCGGCCGAAAAATCAGCCTACGTGACGGCCAAACACGGTGTGGTTGGACTGACCAAGGTCATCGCCCTCGAAAACGCCACTTCGGGCGTTACCTGTAATGCGATCTGCCCGGGCTGGGTCCTGACACCACTGGTGCAAAAACAAGTGGACGCCAAGGCCGCCGCACTGAATGTCAGCAACGAGGAAGCCATACGACGTCTGCTCGGTGAAAAAGAACCATCGATGCAGTTCACCACGCCCGAAGAACTCGGTGCGCTGGCCGTTTTCTTCTGCTCGCCCGCCGGCAACAACGTGCGCGGCGTCGCCTGGAACATGGACGGTGGCTGGACCGCACAATAGCCATTTCGGCCTCTGACGCTTACGCAGAAAGCGTAAGTAGCTATCTATTTGGTAGCGTATTGAGGCAAACCTGAGCTAGCTGGACTGCTTGAATGCCATGACCGCCTGGTTGCGCAGAGTGCGCAGCAACGCCAGTTCCTTGTCGTCGAGTTCCAAAGCCCCATGGGCTTTTTTGTCGGCATAGATCAGACCAAACGGCACGCCTTTGATCTGCAGGGGCAACAACAGGAATGCCGG
>CAJBVC010000573.1 GCA_903958915.1 uncultured beta proteobacterium | reverse complement strand
CAGCAGGCTAACCCCCACGACATACAAAGGCACTGCCAGCGCCATCAGCCGCTGCGGTGGAACCTGCGCCACAAAGAACATGATGGTCGCGGCAATCAGCATGTTGCGGCCATGGTCTTCAAAACGCGTGCCATGGTCCCAGCCGGAGGAATACATGGTCAGCAAGCCGGCGCAGGCGAGCATGAACACGGCGAACGCCAGCGGCCCGTCAAAGCCGGAAAACCAGGGCGCAAGCCGCTGTCTGAGGGAAATGGAGCCAAATTTTTGCACGATGGGCTGAATTATCCTGCCTACGACACGTGGGCTGGCTTGGCATTGCATCCCAATGAAGTGGGCGTGGGACAATCGCGCCCATGTTTTTATTGTTTGAAGAAGCCGGAAAATTCATGGCCGGCCGCATCCTTTCCGAGGCGGAGTCGTCTGCGCAGGTGGAACTTGACAGCGGCAAACGTGTCAAGGTCAAGGCTGCCAGTTTCCTGCTGAAGTTTGAAAAGCCCGCTCCGGCAGAGTTGATCGCTTCGGCGCAGGGTATCGCGCAGGGCATTGAGCTGGAGATGGCCTGGGAATTTGCCCCCGACGAAGAGTTTGGCTTTGCCGACCTGGCACGCGACTACTTTTCTGCCACGGCACCGCTGGCCGAGCAGGCGGCAATGCTGTTCAAGCTGTTCGAATCGCCGCACTATTTTCGGCGTGCGGGTAAGGGGCGCTTTCGCAAGGCACCGGCCGACATCATTGCGCAGGCGCTGGCCGCCATCGAAAAGAAGAAGCAGGTGCTGCTGCAAATTGAACAGTGGGCTGGCGAATTGGCGGCAGGAACCTGCCCGGAGCCGATTCGTGACCAGCTATACAAGATCCTTTTCAAGCCCGACAAGAACGCGCCGGAGTACAAGGCCGTTGTAGAAGCCTCGCGCGCCACCCACACCGCGCCGCTGGAATTGCTGCAAAAGGCCGGTGCCATCGCCTCACCCTACCTGTTTCACTGGAAGCGCTTTCTGCTGGAAAACTTCCCCAAAGGCACCGGTTTCCCCGCTATCACACCGCCTCCCGTCAGCGAGGCGGATCTTCCCCTGGCCACGGTGCAGGCATTCTCGATCGATGACTCGCAAACCACCGAGATTGACGATGCCTTGTCCATCCAGGGTCTGGGCAGCGGAACCGTGACGCTGGGAATTCATATTGCGGCGCCGGGTCTGGCCATTACGCCGGGTGATGCGGTCGACCAGTTGGGGCGTGCCCGCCTGTCCACCGTCTATATGCCCGGCTACAAGGTCACCATGCTGCCTGATGCGCTGGTGCAAACCTATACGCTGCAAGAAGGGCGCGACTGCCCGGCCCTGTCACTCTACGTCACGCTCGACGAAGCCACCCTGACCATCCAGAGCAGCATATCGCGTGTGGAGCGCGTGCCCATCAGCCACAACCTGCGCCACGACCAGCTCGATGCCGTGGTCACGGAAAGCTGGCTCACAGACCCTGCCTTTGAGCATCAAAATGAGCCGCAAGCCGCACAGAGCTTGCGTGAGCAGCTATCGTTTTTATATCGCCTTGCGAAAGACCTGAAAGCCAAGCGCGAGGTGGTGCGCGGCAAACCAGAGACCTTTAACCGGCCCGACTACAACTTCAGGCTGCTCGAAAACAATGGCGCCGAGCCGCAGGGTGTGGAGACCGTACAGATTAGCACCCGCGTGCGCGGTGCACCGCTGGACTTGATTGTGGCCGAGGCCATGATTCTGGCCAACAGCACCTGGGGCAGCTGGATGTCCGAACTGGGTGTGCCCGGCATCTACCGCAGCCAGGGCTCGCTTGCGCCAGGTGTCAAGGTGCGTATGGGCACCAAGGCCTTGCCGCACGCCGGT